>JAPKYR010000239.1 GCA_026394215.1 bacterium | reverse complement strand
TTTCCCTGTCACAACGGTTGAGTTATCCGAAAGCCCTGTGACCGCCCACCCTTCGCAGAGAGGTGATCCGCCGGCACGTTTAGCCCATGCCAGCGTTCCTTCAGGATTGTATCGTGCGATGAACATGTCATCTTTCCCTGGCGAAATCAGCACGGTCTGATCGATGTCCTTCCCTTCAGAAGTCAGTTCTGTCTGATTGGATTCCCCTTCGCCGAATGTGGCTGTATCCTTGAATAATCCTATTACAACAGTCGAGTTATCCGGAAGTGCGGCGATTCCATAGCCATGATTGCTAAACACTCCGCTGGCTTGTTTCGCCCATGCCAGCGTTCCGTCAGAATTGTACCTGGCGATAAAAATGTCCATACCTCCCACGTTTCCCGATGGATCCAGTGCGGTCTGATTAGGCTCACCCTCGCCGAATAAGACTGTACTCCCAATCTCCCCTGCAACGACGGTCGAGTCATCGGAAAGTGCGGTGACTCCGAAAGCCCAATCAGTATATGTACCGCCAACGCGCTTCGCCCAAGCCAGACTCCCGTCAGGATTATACTGGGTGATGAAAATGTCACAGCTTCCTGCCGAAGTCAATATTTTTTGGTTGGACTCTCCCTCGCTGAATGTGATCGTTCCGTCAAACCCTCCTGCCACTACAATCGAATCATCTGAAAGCGCAGTAACTCCTGAAGGGATTTGGGATCTTGCTCCGCCAGCTTGTTTTGCCCATAGCAGGCTCCCGTCAGGATTGTACCGGGCGATGAAAATCTCGCTTTTATTAAACTGAGTTAGATTGGCCTCGTCCGGTCCAAAAGTTGCGCTTCCGAAGAAACTTCCGATCACGACGATTGAATCATCCGATAGCGCGGTGATCCCAAAACATTCTTCCGAGTCGGATCCGGCAGAACTCTTCTCCCAGATAAGGTCGCCTCCACCAGCGGATTGGTGGGAAGTTACGCATCCTCCAGCGAAATCCAAAATTACCACCATTAGTATGGCAAGAAAAATTAGTGATGCTTTCATCCCTAATGCCCTCCAAGCTACGAATTATAATTCTTCCTCTTCTTCACCGGTAATAAATTCTGTCGGGTTTTTGAAATCGAATGGAGGCGGTTTGACTCCCTCGCCGCCAAGACCACTTGTCGCAATTTCTTTTCCCCGAGTCGGCCTGATGTTTGATACTGCCTTTTTCAGGAAATATGACGGGTAGGGGCTTTTCTTTCGCCATATGTATCGCCTGAGAGGGTAACCCTAATTCCACTCCCAACTCGTACGCCAGGCGGATAATATCCAAAAGAAGCCTGTGCTTCTCTCTCGCTTCTGTCGACCAGTCGGGCGCGATCAGGAAACAGTTGATGAGTATATTAAGTGAACCTCCGCTGAAATCGTCAAGCCACACGTTGTAATTATCTTTCCTAGTATACGGATGGTTTCTGATAAGCTCGCGGATACCCTCGCAGAAGGCATCGATTTTATCGGGGGGTGTATTGTAGACAATCGAAATCGTTTCCCTGATGCGCCGATACTGGCGTTCGCCCATATTATCGACATGGGTGCTTATTAATTTCGAGTTTGGGACAATGATAACCGAATTGTAGAAAGTCCTGATACGTGTCGAGCGGAATCCAAGTTCCTCGACCGTACCCTCTATCTCGCCTCCTATCACGACCCAGTCGCCGACATGGAACGGCCGATCCAGTAAAACCGTGATCGACCCGAAAAAGTTCGACAGTGTATCCTGGGCAGCGAGGGCAATCGCAAGACCGCCGAGTCCAAGGCCTGCAACAAGGCTTGTCACGTTAATATTAAAATTACTGGCGAAAAAAATAATTCCGAAAATAGTTACGATGACCTTGAAGCTCTTTCGCGCAAACGGCGCGAGCAGGTCGTTTATGCGCGATTCCGTATTCTCTGCTTTCTTTTCAACATATTCGCTGACAACATCGACTGCCCTGATTGCGCACCATACAATCCCGACTGCAGTCATGAATTTAACTGCGGTCAGAAGGACATTCAGCGTATTCAGCTCCAGCCCGGAATTTCCGAGGCTGAGCCACCAGAACCCGGACATCGCGAGGAATCCGAACGGACGGCTGATGCCGGGAATGAGGCCGATTTTGTCCCTGAGGATCGACCGCCTGAACCAGATTCTCAGAAGCTGTCCAACAAGCAGCGGAACAAGCTTGTCGATAATTAATCCGACCAGAATTACCAGTATGAGAAACAACCATTGCCAGTCCTCAAGGAGAAATGTCTTATGCCTCCAGGAGGGGGGAATGTAACCAAGGAGTCCGAATTTATTAACATCTTTACCGCCTGAAAGCTCGAACCTTGCTTCCCCGCTCATTAAACGCTGCTCGAAATAGCCGGATATCTCAAGACCATGATAAATTTCGGGGACCACCTTGACCGTCGCGATGCTGAATCGCCAGGCTCCATCTGCGCTTTGGGATATCTCGATATTTCCGGACTCGTGCGAATATAGGACCATACCCGGACCCATGGGATCGTCCGACAAACTTTCCGGATCGACTCTTGGAATATTGTCCAGAATTTTCGCGAGCTGATTGGCAACCTGGGTGCTGTACTCCTGATGGACGGCGCCCGGCACTTTCGAAACATCAAGACAGGCGATTGCTTCCTGCAACGCCCCTGAATCCACTCCGTTCGCGCGTATCATCGCGGTGTAATATGTCTGGTAACACCGTCTTGGAGTAGCGAGTCCGTCAGCCACTCCGCCGGCGGTTTCGACAGTCCCGGGTCCGAGAATGTCGATCCTCCCGGCGTTGATCATGGCGATATAAACATCCGGGATTGCCTTTACTGACTCGCGCGTTAAAACCCATCTACCATCCGACCCGATATTTATCTCGATTTTGAAATCAGAATCCGAGTAAATCGCGAAAGGCGGTCCGGTCAGATCGTTGGAAATCACAGTTGGATCGATCTCCGGAATCGCGCTTAAAATTCTTCCAAGTTTGCGAAGCAGGTCCTTAGCCGAAGAAAGCTTTTCTTCCGCCGCAAATGCAGCCAAATCCAACGCCAGGCTTGGGTCAATTTCATTTACCAGGGGATTCTCATCCTGCTCGACATTCGAGTCCTCGCTTGCAGTCTCAACGGCAGAAATCGAACTCAGTAAATATTGGAAACACCTTCTCGGGCTGCTCAATTCGACCGGATAACCCTCGGGCAGGTCCGGCGACGGGAGAGCCGGCATTATAAAATCCTCCGACATCGCCATGCTGTAAAAAATATCCACGATGGCTTTTACGGAATTTGTTCCGATCCTCCACGCCTGATCGTAACCCCTGGTAATCTCAATGGAGCCGGATTCGTTTGCGTAGATCACAGTGGTAACGCCCTGCGCCGCAGTCCCTTCCGGATCTTCCGAAAATAATGCGCTATCCGGCCACGTAGCATTCGCCATAATCCCGGCGAGTTTTTCCGCGATCTCCTTTCCATATTCGGTTTGTATAACTTCCGGGATATTCGACAGGTCAAACGTCAGAATAGCTTCATCATATCCGCGAGACAGTCCGCGATCTATTCTGTCAATTGCGGTCTGGAGGGTATCGTACGTCGCGCGCGGCGAAACAAGCTCGTCGGGAACCTGGATAGCTGGAGGGGATGTGTCCTGCGAATATGCTGTCGGCATAAACAACAACAACACGAGAAGTGCAGGAAAAAGTATCCGGTGAAGTTTCATGGTATGTCTCCATGTGCAGGATGCACATGACACCGTGGCTCATCGACAGGATGTCGATGACACTATTCCAAAAGCCAGACGTGCTCCATTTCTACGCTTGGAAGGATCGGGGCGCGGTCGAGAGCTGTAATTTGCAATCCATGGACTTTCGGAGCGACAAGAATCGTGCACTCGTTCCAGAACAGAAGAAGCCACGGTGCGTCATTGAAAGCTATTTGCTCAGCCTGTGAGTACAAGTCCCATCGACGCTGCTGGTCGGTAATTACCCCTGCCTCTTCAACAAGCCGGTCGAATTCATCATTCTTGTACCTTGTCGTATTGCCAAGTCTTCCCCAGTTTTGGGAATCCAGAAGCACGTACAGGAAATTTTCGGGGTCGGGATAATCCGCGAGCCATGTGAGCTGGAAGAACGACGGCTCCCCGGCATCGACAGCCTCCAGAAACGCGTCCCATTCCAGCATTTTCAGTTGTATATTTACGCCGATCCTCGCGAAATCCTGCTGTACCGCCTGGCAGATATCCGGACGCGGGGGACGAGTGTCGAACCATAAAGTAATTTCCGGAAGCCCCTCACCGTTCGGATATCCGGCTTCGGCAAGAAGCTGTTTCGCCAGTTCCTCATTGTACTCATAACCCGTAAGCCCGGCGTCGTATCCATAAATTCCCGGAGGCACAATACTTGTCGCTTCAGTTCCAATACCGCTTAGAACTTCATTAATTAGAAATTGACGGTTCACGGCATGGCAGAGCGCCTGCCTTAATTTCGGATTATCAAACGGGGGTTTACTGCAATTGAAACCGAGATTATAGACATCAAGCAGCGGACGTCTCTGAACCATCGCAGCCTCCTCCGGATCCGACATGACTTCATCGACAAGGTCCGATGGAATATCCGTATGATCGAGATTTCCGGCGCGAAATTCCTCCAGGCGTCCAAGAGGCTCCCTGATAATTGTGTATCTCAAACCATCCAGATATGCCTTTCCGGCAAAATAATCCGGATTGGCTTCCAGCAGAAGATAATTATTATGCTCCCAAGTTTTTAAAACGAATGGGCCCGTTCCGACAGTAGCCGCGGGTTCGCTTGCGAACAGGTTACCCCATTCGTCGGCAACCTCACGCGGCACGACGAACGAGGACGACATCGCAAGCAATCCAAGTAATGGCGCGAACGGCTGTTCGAGGGTCAGGCGAAGAGTGAAATCATCGACAACCTCGATTCCCTCGACATCCTGAACTTCGCCGTTCAGATATGCTTTGGCGCCCTTGATTCTGTCGAGTACCCATGTTCGCGGACTTCTGGTTTCAGGATTGAGAATCCTCATGAACGAATATTTAAAATCGTCCGCCTTCACCTGGCGTCCGTTATGGAAGAACACATTATTGCGAAGGAAGAATGTCCAGACCGTGCCGTCCTCGTTTGCCTCCCATCTTTCAGCTATCGCCGGAACATACTCGCCTTCCGGGCTGATTTTTACGAGTCCGTCGAATATCGACCGGATCACCGCGTCCGATACGGTATCTGTAACCTGTGCGGGATCGAGGGTAGGTGGGTCGGTATCGAGCGGGAATTTGTAAATCCCGCCGTAGACCGGCTCTTCCTGTCCGGTAGAAACCTGATTTTCATCGCCGGTCGCGGATCCCTGAGTTCCGTTCTGATCAGTGTCACGTGGCACAGGTCCGCCCTGTGGTTGACCCGGGCAACCCATCAGGAATAATGATGACAATGATAATAAAAATAGAATGGCTAGGATGGATTTTGTTCGCATTTCTCTCTCCAGACGGTTGATAATAGATAAAATAATAATGATTCAAGTACGCAAAAGGGTATTTTAACACGTTTTACACGTCCACGTTAAGGGGATATAGCTAACTTGCGGGAATTATCCGCATGAGAGCCGTCCCGCCCTCGACCCGATACTCATCCCCCTCAACCTGTATCATGGATAGAACGTACCCATCGACAAACACCGGACGGTTCGCAATATTCATATCGATAAATTCCCTAAGCAGGCGATTGTAATCTTCAATTCCCTGAGGCTCCCACCGCTCTATTGCCAGATCGGTTCCGGCATGGTTCTCATAAAACCAGTCTGTGGTGATCCAGTACGGAGTAAGCGCATCGATATCTTTTCTCGGACCGATTTTTTCCCCGCCGATCGGATCGATTACACCGACATTGATCCCGTACAACAGTGAAAACAACTGCCCGTCGGAATTTGTGATCACAATTGCATTTTCGGGAAGCAGACGTATTTCCCGCGACGCGAAATTCGCCGCCGCGTTGCGGATCGGATCGGACGCGTCCATCTCAAGCCATCGCTGGGCTGCCGCAAATCCGATAAAAATAAAAGCCATAAAAACTAATAACCAGACAAGATGACGGCTGGTTTTTTGCAGCATTATAACAACCCATCCGGTTCCAACCGCGATCAGTATCGCTATCGGCATTATCATAGGGTACGTGAAAACCTCGTAGTCGGATGCATTGTAGCTGAACGCGAAAACAATCGACCATAGAACATAAACCAGAATCGGAACGCCGACCGCATATCGTTTATGTTTTTTAGGAGAAAAAAACAGCACACAGAATCCGGCTAATGCGAGTAAGATAAAAAGCGTACCCCAGTTGCCCGGCCATTCAGGATTAGTCAAACGCCTGATAAAATCAGGCCATTCGACGCCGAAAATATTTCCCCTGTACTGAAACGCGCTTATATGCCTGATAAAATTACCGAATGTCTGAGGATTCCCCCAGTCAATCGGGGGATTGAATGATGATCTGATGGGCAAATATAAGTACAGAAGCAGTCCGGGAATCATTGATAGTACAAATCTGGTCCCGATTTTCCCCCAGTTTCCGGGCGGATAAAATAATAAAATCAGTACTACCGGAAAAATTATCATTATCCCGGATATATGGTGGGCGAGTATCAATCCCAGCATTAATCCGATCCATCCGATCAAGCTGGCATGGTCTCCGTCCCTGCTTTTAGAATCGATTCTCAACCGGACATATTTTGCCAGTAACAGCCAGACAACCGCCTGAAGCAATAACGCGAGCGAATATACCTCGCATACAACCGCCTGCGACCACATCACAGGATTTATTGCGCTCACAATCGCCGCTAAAAATCCAATCCAGCCCGGACCCATGCCCCGGAACTCAAAATCCCTCCATATCGCCCGTATCAGAATCGCGCAAGTACGCGCAATTATCCCGGCGGCTATCGAAGCGCACACAACCGAGGTCAAAACCATAACACGTCCGGGATCGAACCATCCAAAAATATGGATCGCAATCCAGCCCGCGATCATATACAGCGGATATCCGGTCGGATGCGGGATTCCCGCGATCGCCGCACATGCCGCAAGCTCACCGGAATCCTGGCTTTCATGCACCCATGTGATTGTCGATGCGCTTGTGATGCAATAGAGGCAACCAGCTATCGCTCCGGCGAGCCATGATGGCAGATTTTCGGTATTAAGTTTCATTAATTTACTAGCATTTTACCATTATTGAGCCAATGTATTAAAACCACCCCGAGGGAGGGGATAGTATTATGGTCTTTCACATAAATTGAGATAATGTTAGAATAATCTAAGATGGCTGTTGTTAGAGATAACCTGGTTAAGTCAATTGTCCAGCGAATCGCACGGTCTATTAAACCGGAGCGGATAATTCTGTTTGGTTCAAGAGCTGATGCGACCGGCAGAGATGACAGCGACGTCGATCTATTAATTATTTATAACGGTTCCCTTTCGAAAAGGCAGGTTAAGCTTCAGATTCGCAAACTTTTCCCTCATCCTGATTTTTCGCTTGACGTATTCGTTCTGACGCCTGAAGAATTTGAAAAACAGAAGAAAATAGCCAATACCCTTGCGCGTGAAGCATCGGATAAAGGGGTAGTGTGTTATGCGGGATGATCCTAAACTTGAAGTAGAACGATGGCTTTTGAAGGCGCAAAATGATTTGCGAACAACCGAGACAATGCTTTCAATTGATCATCCGATTACAGATACTGCCTGTTTTCATGCTCATCAATGCGCGGAGAAATGCCTGAAAGCGTTCCTGACCAGCATTGATGTTCATGTTGAGAGAACACATGATCTTACCAGGCTGGTCGAGATTTGCAGTGTAAACAATGCCGGATTCGAATGCCTCAGGTCGTTAGCGGTTGAACTTACCGACTATGCAGTTGCGAGCCGTTATCCGGATGATTGGCGAGAAATACCAATGGAGGAAGCCATGCAGGCTCTGGAGGCGGCAAAGAAGGTGTTTGAATTTGTCAGGGGTAAGATTGTTTTTCGGTAATCGGCTCGGGCATTGAAGAATAGGTACATTTGCCTTGACCATGCGGTTCATGGTATGGTACTTTTTACTCTCGCTAGATTGGTCAGACCACATTCTGAGGTTTTCAAATGAAAAGATTAGCGCGTCTTGTCACATTTTTCAGTCTCCTCGCAATTATTTTCATCTTCGGCAATATGAAACCTGCGAGCGGCGACTCCTATACGGTCTATTTCGAATCCGACCGAAACGGGGATATCGATGTATATCGTATTGATGGAGAAGAAGCAACACAGGTCACTACCGGTAATTGCGTCCATCCATCCGTAACTGCCTACGGATCGATGCTCCTCTACACAAGAGTTACGGAAACCAGCGAGTGGGGTACTTTCTGGAACGTATATATCCTCCAGAACGGCGAAGAGAGAAGGCTTACCAGAAACGAAATCTACGATGAGTTCGAACCGGCGATCAGCCGCGATGGCACTTTCGCAGCATTCTCATCTCTTCGGGCTGGCAATATGGAAATTATTACGCTGCCGATTGACCAGCATGAAATGCAACTGGATATTTCCAACAGTCCGAAACCCGACGAAAATCCTGCGCTTGGCGGGTCGGAGCGATGGGTGTACTGGACCGGTCGAACTGGAAATTATTCCTATATCTTTCGGGCTCCCGGAAGCGGTGGCGATAACGAGAGAATCACAAGTGAACCGATGATCTGGGAAGAACATCCCAGCGTCTCCGCCGACTACCGCTACGTAGTTTATGTTTATATCGCCGAGGAAGTCGAGGAAGCGGCTACTGAAGAAGGGGCAACTACGGAAGATGTGGCAACCGCCGAAACCGATGAAGCCAAATCCCAGTCAATCGGACACAAATATCCCGGCATGGGCGGTATTTCTCCCGGCCCGGTGTTAGATACTGAAGAGGAAGAGGAAGAAGAAGATACAGAGGGTGACGCGGAAGAAGAAATTGACGATGGAAGGCCGGGCGGCAATTCCGATATCTGGATACTCGATACGCAAACCGGCGAACGTTTTGCCCTGACTACCGATCCCGCGTGGGACGGCAATCCGTGCATCTCAGCCGATGGCGAAAAAATCGTCTTCACTTCCGACCGCGACGGCAATTACGAGATTTACATGATCAACCGCGACGGCACCGGCCTGACAAGGCTGACGAACAACGACGCGGTAGATGATTTCGCGGCAATTTCGTGATCCTGGAATTTTTTATTTTCAAATAGCATCTAAATTGATGGTATTCCTTTAGGCTTTTAAAAAGGATTTTAGGTCAGTAAAAAAACGTCAGGCAGCCTACCTGACGTTTTTTATATTTTTCAAGATCGGGGACACCTTTTTTTCAAACTGCGAAAAATAAGGTGCCCCCAATGAAATAAACTGGAATTGTAGTAATGGGGACACCTTTTTTTTGCCCGTGAGATTCTTGACTTATGCTAATCTCTCGCCAGGCAAAAAAAGGTGTCCCCGAAGTTATTAATAATTCGTTTAAATGCTATAATCCAACGTCTGAATGAAAAAAACCCGTCGAAATAAACAATGGAAAGCGACTCCCTCATCAGAACGGGAATCCCTCCCCGACATCAACCTCCACGATCTCCATCCCGATATCGCGCTTGCCGACATGGAAGCCTTCCTACAGCGTGCAAAAAAAGACGGCATTTCAAAGGTCCTCATCATCCATGGAAAAGGCTCGCATGGCGACGGTACCGGCACACTCCGACGCCGCGTTCGCGCCAGGCTCAATCACCTTGAATTTGCCTTCCATCCCGCCGATCCCTGGCAGGGCGGCGACGGCGCAACTGTAGTGCTTCTTAATTAACATCAACTCTGCCACATTTGTGTCTTACGCTTCCAGCGGTTGTTGAGAAAGTGGATTTTAATTTAAATTATGTAGGACATGCTTTCCAGCTTGTTACTGAAACCATGATGATTGCTGGCATTCAATAACAAGCTGGAAAGCATGTCCTACATAATTACCGCAAACAGATAATTTTTCAACAGTCCCTTCCAGCGCATGAAAATCCCATTTTTTCCTTGACAAGTTGAGTCTTTCATTGTAAACTTCATTGCATTAGCAGTCTCATAGATTGACTGCTAAAAATCAAATCGATTCTATGAAGGAGGTCATATCCAAGTGGCCAAAAAATTAAATATCAAACCACTTGCCGACCGCGTCGTCGTCAAACCTATCGATGAGGAACTGACTACCACCGCGTCCGGCATTGTCATCCCAGACACCGCCAAGGAAAAGCCCCAGCTTGCTGAGGTTATCGCTGTCGGTCCGGGACGGATTTCGGATGAAGGAAAAACCATCCCTGTCGCTGTCAAAGTCGGCGACCGCATCTTCCACTCAAAATACGGTGGAACAAACATCAAGTTCGAAGGTGAAGAATACATCATCCTTCGCGAGGACGATATCCTTGCGATTACCGGCTAATCACCTTCCAAAATTCTAAAAAATAAAGGAGAAAATAATCATGGCTAAAGTATTAGCATTCGACGAGGAAGCCAGGCGTAAACTCGAAGCCGGTGTCGACAAGGTCGCAAGCGCGGTCCGTGTCACACTCGGTCCGAAGGGCCGCAACGTTGTCCTCGAAAAAAAATGGGGCAGCCCCACGATCACAAACGACGGTGTCACGATCGCCAAGGAAATCGATCTTGAGGACCCGTTCGAAAATATGGGCGCCCAGTTATTAAAGGAAGTCGCCTCCAAGACAAACGATATCGCGGGCGACGGGACCACCACCGCGACAGTTCTTGCCCAGTCTATGATCAAGACCGGCCTCCAGAACGTCACCGCCGGTGCGAATCCGATGACAATCAAGAAGGGCATCCAGGTTGCGACGAAAGCAGTCGTTGAATTTATCAAGAGTGCGTCAATCCCGATAAAAGATAAAACAGGCATAAGCCAGGTCGCATCCATCAGCGCGAACGATCCCGAGATCGGCGATCTTATCGCGAACGCTATGGACGAGGTCGGCAAAGACGGCGTCATCACCGTCGAGGAATCGAAAGGCACCGAGACGTCCGTCGAATTTGTCGAAGGAATGCAGT
>JAPKYR010000093.1 GCA_026394215.1 bacterium | reverse complement strand
TCGGGCAAAGATAAATTTAAAATTCAGGAAGTGTCTGTCGGACGAGGGATTCGCCCGTATATTCTCGCGGAGATCGGGATCAATCATAACGGCGATATCGAACTTGCCGGGAAATTGATCCGCGCCGCGAAATTGTCGGGAGCCGATGGGGTCAAATTCCAGACCTTCAAAGCTGCCGATCTCGCACATCCGGCGAAACAACCCGAGTATTTCAAATTATTCAGCAAGGTCGAACTCGATCGCGACGCGCATGTCCATCTTAGAAATCTGGCGGAGAGCCTTGGAATCGCCTTTATCAGCACGCCTTTCGGGATTCCGGAAGCCGATATGTTGATGGAAATCGGAGTCCTGGCGATAAAAATCGCGAGCGGGGATATTACCAATAATCCTTTACTGAAGCATGTCGGTGGACTTAACGTTCCGGTGATTTTATCGACCGGGATGAGCGATCTTGAAGAAGTGCATCGTGCCCGGGAAGTCCTTCTTAATGCCGGTTGTGATGAATTCGCTCTATTGCATTGCGTCAGCAGGTATCCAGCGGTACCTCAGGATGTTAATTTCCGCGCGATAGAAACCATGTCGCGCGAATTTCCCGAAGTGATCGGATTTTCGGATCATACGGAGGGAATCTGGGCGGCGCCCGCAGCGGTCGCGATGGGAGCGTCGTTTATCGAAAAACATTTTACCCTTGATAAATCGCTTCCGGGTCCCGATCAAATTCTTTCTACAGAACCGGATGAAATGAAAGCCCTTATCGATTCATGCAGAAAAGTTTTCGCCGGGCTTGGCGACGGAGTGAAACGTCCAACCACCGATGAAATGCAGAATCGGAAAGCTGGGCGTAAGGGAATTTATGCTGCGCGCGATCTAAAAAATGGCGCGACTATTCAATTTTCAGATTTAAAATTCTCGCGCCCTGAAGGAGAAATTTCTGCTACTGAGTATCAGGATTTAATTGGTGGGACAATCACGTGCGATATCAAGTCGGGAGATGAAATTTCATGGGAGGTAATTGGAGTAAGGGCAAATTAGATAAATAAAAAGGAAGCTCGGCTCTTTCGGAGCCTTTTAATCTGTTTCTGAAATGGAAAATTAGCTGGAAAACCGGAAGGTTTGGGGAGGACATGAACATGGGAGTGTGAGTGTCCTCCCCGAAATTTAATCTGACTGCGGCCAGGAGGGCTTATATGTTAGAGAGCGCATATTCGGGAAAACGTATCCTTGTGACAGGCGGTACCGGCTCGATCGGCTCGGAAATTGTCAGCCAGTTGCTTCAATATCACCCGTCCGTAGTAAGGATTTATTCCAGGAATGAAAATAACCAGTATCAGGCTCAGCAGAAATTGCGCGAGCATCGGAATTTAAGGTTCCTGATCGGCGATATCCGCGACAAGGACCGCCTTTCACGAGCGTGCGAGGATATCGACATCATTTTTCATACCGCGGCGCTTAAGCACGTCCCCGCGTGCGAATATAACCCTTTCGAAGCGGTCAAGACGAATGTTTTGGGTACGCAGAACCTGGTCGATGTCGCGCTCGATCACGAGGTCGACAAGGTGATCGCGATCAACACCGACAAATCCGTAAGCCCGATAAATACAATGGGCGCGACAAAACTCCTCTCCGAAAAGTTGATCATCGCCGCGAATTTATATAAAGGAAGCCACCGGACCAGATTCGCGAGTGTGCGATTCGGGAACGTGATCGGGAGCGCGGGGAGCGTGCTTCCGTTATTTATAAAGCAGATAAAAGAAGGCGGACCGGTTACGATTACTCACAAGGATATGGAACGATTTATAATGACAATCCCACAGGCGGTGTCGCTGACTCTCCGAGCCGGGGCGGAAGCAGCGGGGGGCGAGGTTTTTATTTTGAAAATGCCTGCGGTTAAAATCACCGATTTCGCGGAGGCATTGATTGAAATAATTGAATCACAGGGAAATGGATCTGCAGGCAACGGGAAAATCGAAGTGAAATTTGTCGGACGACGTGCGGGGGAGAAAACATACGAGGAACTTCTCACGCCCGACGAATCGGCCTATACGGAAGAAAAAGAGGACATGTTCATCCTGCGTCCGTTCGGCCAGAAGCGTGGTGACAATTTCAGAACCTACGCGACAAATTCCAACGGGCTGATGGGAAAAGAGCAGATCAGGAAGTTTCTCCTTGAGCATGAGTTAGTATAATTTATTTCGTGTTACCGGCGACCGGGAAAGTTTATGGCGCAAACCGCGCGACGAAGATATCGGAATATCCGCCTCCAATCAGGACCGTTTCGTTCGGCTCACCAGGTCCGAATGTGGCTTCGTCGTAAAAATATCCTGTCACGACTGTCGTATCGTCCGAAAGCATAGTGATCCCGTAACCTATACCTCCAGCTTGTTTCGCCCATTTGAGTGTGCCATCCGGGTTATAGCGCGCGATGAAAGTACCCGCGTAAGCGGAGGTCAGGACTGTCTCGTTCGGTTCGCCTGGTCCGAATGTGGCCGTATCATAAATAAATCCTGTCACGATTGTCGAATTGTCCGAAAGTGTCGTGATTCCATTGCCATTATCATAATCTGCTCCTCCGGCGCATTTCGCCCAGCCAAGTGTACCGTCAGGGCTGTAACGCGCGATGAAGATATCGCCATAACCAGCGGAAGTCAGGACTGTCTCGTTCTGCTCGCCCGCTCCGAATGTGGCACTTTCTTCAAAATATCCTGTCACAACTGTCGAGGTGTCTGAGAGTGTAGTGATTCCATAGCCATAATCATCATTTGCTCCTCCGGCGCCTTTAGCCCAGGCTAGTGTACCGTCCGGGTTGTAACGCGCAATGAAGATATCCCCATAACCAGCGGAATTCAGGACAGTCTCGTTCGGCTCGCCTGCTCCGAATGTGGCAGATTCCCAAAATTGTCCAGTTACGACGGTTGAATCGTCCGAAAGAGTCGTAATTCCTGCACTCCCATTGTAATAGTCTCCGCCAGCTTGTTTCACCCATGAAAGTGTACCGTCTGGGTTATAACGCGCGATGAAGATATCTTCAACACCAGCGGGAAACAGGACGGTCTCGTTCGGCTCGCCTGGGCCAAATTTGGCTGAACCGTAAAAATAACCTGTCAAGACAAATGAATTGTCCGATAAAGTCGAGATACCAAATCCCTGATCACCGTAATATTCGGGTCCTCCTTCAATGCTTTTCGCCCAGGCGAGGGTACCATCGGGATTGTAACGCGCAATAAAGATATTATTATAATAAGAATTCCAAAAATAAGAAAAGGTGGAATTAAGGACCGTCTCGTTCGGCTCGCCCGCTCCGAATGTGGCAGACTCAAAAAATTGTCCTGCCACGACTACCGAATCGTCCGAAAGAGCCGTGATTGCACTGCCATAATCATAAGAAATTCCACGCGCGCTTGTCGCCCAGACGAGAGTGCCAGACTGGTCGTAACGCGCAATGAAGAATTCCTCTAAACCAGCGGCAGTCAGGACTGTCTTGTTCGGTTCACCCAGGCCGAATGTAGCCGATCCTTCAAACACACCTGTCACAACTATCGAATTTTCCGAAAGCGTCGTGATTGCATAACCAAAGGCAGAGCCATTGCTGTTTTCTCCTCCGGCATGTTTCGCCCAGATAAGGTTTCCATCGTATGAGCCTGCAATTTCAACCTGAAGCGGAAAATCCATTATGTCAACCTGGCCCTCGTCGTCCGGTACCCGAAGCTGGACCAGATATGTTCCGGGCACATCCCACGTATGGTCGACATTTTCGCCTGTATCATCGCATATTCCGTCACT
>JAPKYR010000042.1 GCA_026394215.1 bacterium | reverse complement strand
CCACTCCATCGGAGTCCACAAAGAGATTGCGCATATTGTTAAGGTGTGCCTGATAACTCTCGTTGGGCACATCGGATAAAAGTACGCCCGGCGACCAGCATGACTCACCCAGATTAACAGAAATATCTGTGATGTAATATGCTGTTTCGTTCAGGCCTTTCAGGCCGGTTTCCTTATCGTCCACTGCTATGACGCAATTATGAGGACCCGGAGCGTCAGAGATCGGCGCTTCGATGAATTCGTACTTCACAAATTCCCCGATAGGATCGGTTCCTTCCGACCAGCTGAAGGGAGAAATATTCTCCCATCCGGTCATTCCTGCGATTTCCATTTTGAACCCGGATATCGTCCCGCCATCTTCGACCAGGTGCGGGTCCTGATGATCGTAAACCTTCAAACTGAATCTGAGATTCCCACCGCTTCCGCCGCCGCTGTCCGACCATAGTGAATTTTCGGTGATTTGCATATCGAGATGATAAGCTTCAGGCACGTTCGCAGCGAGTGGGAAATCGTCCGGAACTGTCGGCGGATTATGGGTCGGAGGAGCCCAGTTACAGTCGATTGCATAGCCGAAATGCAGAGGACCGCTGTCGGGAAACCGCATATCGTATGTTCTCGTATCAACAGACGTGCATCCCAGATAGCGTCTCGGAATCGTTTCGCAATATGCCAAAAACGGATTGAGCGTCGATGCAGGGAAGTCAGGGGTCGCATATTTTCCTTTCTGATATTCCCACGCTTTCCATTGCATCGTGCCCGGAGGAAAATCGATCGGGTTGAAAAGGGTGGTGTAACCATCGGGATTGAGAATAGCGCCCGTTCCCGGTGTTAGAGGGTCGGGAAATGACATCCCGCATGCGGGAAATATAAATCCGGGGTCAAACATGATAATCCCCCGGACGTCGAAAACCGTGAACTGGTCCAGCCCGAACAGTGGATGGGTCACTTGAATATCGATCAGAAATTCCTTTGGTCCATTCGGATGGATATTGGTGACTGCAAGGCAAAATGAGCATGGACCTTCCTCAAGAAATTTAAGCGCGTTGAGATGTCCCTCGCCGATCCTCATCGGGATTGCTTCGGCGGTAAGAGAGACCGGGTCTATGGAGATTGAGTAGATTCCAAGCAGGTTATGCGCCCCCGGGGACTCGCTCGATGTCTGTATATCAGCGTCTTGTATTGGTGATGCGACAGCGAGACCGGAAGAATTTTCCGAGCAGCCTAGCATGAAGAGCATTAACATCGGCAGGACAACGATAAATCTAAAAATTAATTTCATTGCGGCTCACTCCCTACTTTCAAATGACGTCTTTTAGATTTGAGCGTTTTTTTTCCGGTTTGTGATGGTCTCAATTTCCCTGACATAATTATACTCCGTATGTCAACATTCCGCGACTTGCTGTATATTTAATCTTACTTCACCTTAGTCATCCGATCGTCAGAAAAACTCACCCTTAGCAATCAGTTTCACCTTCCCACCGACAAAGATTTCGATCCCCGCTTCCTTCTTCGCCGCCTTAACGTGAAGAAGCGACGGACGCCCGATTTCGCGCCCCTGCTCGATGCGGATATCTATGCTGTCCTGATTGAAAAATCGGTGCTGGACGATGTATGCGGCAAGGCAACCGCTCGCACTGCCGGTCGCGGGATCTTCCGGAACCCCATAATAATCGGCGAAAAGTCGCGCGTTGATATCGTTGAAAGGATCGTACGGCTCAGGGCAAAAAAGGAAAATCGCCTTGGCTTTTGTATTCTTGATCAGCTCGAAATATTTCTCCCTGTTTATTGACGCTTTTTTCATCGAGTCAAGTTTCCGTACTGGCACGAGTATAAACGGGAGTCCGGTCGATACTTCCTGGACCGGAAATCGCTCATCCAGATCGATTAAATTAAGATTTACTACCTCAGCGATTTTCTTTGCCTCAAATGTCCTTCCGAATGTCGGCGACTTCTGCTTTATTGTCTTAGCAGTCACGAAATCGCCCTCATAATCGAATGTTACAGGAACCTGCCCGGCTTTAAGATTCAGTATGACTTCTTCGACTCTACATCCGATAATTTCATGCAGTATAATCCATGCGGTGCCAAGGGTAGGGTGACCCGCGAACGGGACTTCTTCATTCGGGGTGAAAATGCGGACATCATAACCGCCGTCGATTTCTTCCTCAGACATAATGAAAGTCGACTCTGAGAAATTCAACTCTTTCGCGAGTTTCTGGAGTTGACTATCCGGAAGATTCGACGCGCCTCTGAAAACTCCAAGCTGATTTCCGGAATATTTCTCTTCCGCAAAAACGTCGAGTATGTAAAAAACCAAATTACTCATTACTCAGTACTCCTGAAAATTATTGCGCAACTTCCTCGACCGGGGGTGGATCGAGCCATGTTACGTCTGGGATCGTGGTTCCTTCATCGTTAAGGTCCCAGAAAATTCCGTAATTATTGTAACCATACTGTTCATCGCCGGGATTGGTCCATTCCAGCCTGGAATCGTTTGAATATCTCACGCTTGGTTCAAAATACCTGGTGGTTACCGCTGCATCGCCTTCGCCGGTAGTTTCCGTCACCCAGTCCTCGTAAATATCTTCCCCGCCTGAGTCGATGAATAAACCGATTGAATTGGCGTACTCGTAGAACGGCGATGTTAGATGCGGTACATCGTAGGCCTGGAAATCAACCGCCCCGAGTCCTAGCGTGCCTTGTCCGAGGATGTAATGGTCGTTACCGCCAAGGTCGAAGAAAAATGCGTTGGAGCGGATCATCGATGACGCCATGGAGATAATATCGGCTTTGTAGTAATCATCGCCCGCTTTATCGACAAACAGGTTTACCGAAAAATCCCATCCGAATGAAAGCGCCGCCCCTGCGTTGCCGAACAGGTCGTGGCGGTCGTTGCCGGACTCGTCGATAATCGCGCCGATACAATAATGCGCGCCCGACGCCTGTGTGAAATAAACCGACTTATATACATCATCCCCGCTTTTGTCGTACATCAGGCCGGTTCCGAACCAGTATCCGCATCCGAGCGAGAAATTTCCGGCTTCGTAGGTATCGTTCCCGCTTATGTCCGCGATAAATCCGAGCCCCCCGGCCCATGAATGCCCGTCGGTGCCGTCGCCCCTTCGTCCCGATCCGACCCCCTGTGCGTTCGAGACATTAATATCGAAAGCGCTGTGATAATCGCCTCGATTCACGACCTCCGAGGATGGTTCAGCGGTGTATTGGTCATCGCCGGCATAATCGGCCAGCACGCCGATTCCGCCGCCAGCCCCGCCAATACCCTGGCCGTCGCGATACAGGTAGTACCTGTCGTCACCGCCGCCGTCGATCGCCA
>JAPKYR010000009.1 GCA_026394215.1 bacterium | reverse complement strand
GGAATCGTACCTTCTCGACCAGACCGAAAGGTTCGCGCTTTACCGGCGTCTGGCGACAGTCAAAACCGGTCAGGAACTCGACGCGATCCGGGAGGAAATGCGCGACAGGTTCGGACCGCTTCCGGAACAGGCTGTCAGCCTGATAGATGTCATGAAGCTTCGACAGAGGGCGATGGTGCTTGGCATTGAGTCGATTTCCATGAACGCGGTGACAAAATATATCGAGTTGCAGTTCCATCACACGATGGCCAGAGATGTCAGGTGGCAGAGAATCGGGGATATGGTCGCGAGGGCAAGATTGAAACCTCAGCCGCGCGGATTTTTGATCAAGACAACCGGCGAACCTGAGAAAGTCATGAGCCAGGTCCGGTATATTATCAGCGAGCTGGAGAAGGCGTGTCAGCCAATCGCGAAACCGATAAAGAATGTGGTGTAGGTCCTCACCCCCTAACCCCCTCTCCACAGCGTGGAGAGGGGGCAAGGGGGAGAGGTTTTATTTCTAAAACACCGATAATCCGTACCCCTGCTACGTTGACACCCGTGCGGGTCGATGTTATATTTTCAGAAGCGTGGGGCTATAGCTCAGCTGGTTAGAGCGCGTCCCTGATAAGGACGAGGTCACAGGTTCGACTCCCGTTAGCCCCACCAGAATTTGCCCCGCCCGAAGCTCCCGGTATTCGTACCGGGAGCATTTTTATGTTCCAAAGATGACTACAGCTTCATTCTCATGTAAAATCATCCCTCTATTAAGAAAAAATTTCCCTGAGGAGGCTACCCATGTCAATCCCGCCAGACGATCCCAAAAACCCTAACGACGCTCCACCGCCCGATGACGATGGCGACAACAAGGGCGATGAAATACAATTCCCCGATGGAATGCCGCCCCTTAGACCCGGCACAAAACAAAGGAAAATCAAGGCCAGCATGTCTCAAAGCGCGCACGATGTGAAATTCGCCGACATGTTCGGCATCACACTCAGCCAGACTCATGGCATCATTAAATTCGGGGTCTTCCATCCCGAGACCGGCGAATTTATTATCCACACCCAGATCGCGATGACCCCGCAGGGTATGGTGATGCTGAGCCAGACTCTGCAGAAAAATATCGAGAAGGTTCGAAAAATGAAACCCCAGGGTCCGCAGCGCATGAATTGATGGATGGGTTTGTCGAACCTGAAAGGAAACCGCTTTGCTTCAGTTAGAAAAATTCTACGTATTTATGGAGAATAATTTCGATTACCTTCTGGTTGTCGGAAGCGATGAGAAGGTAATCCATATCAGCCAGTTTCTTCTCAGGGACTGCTGTTCGGAAGCAATTGAGGTTGAAGGGAAATTTATAAATGAGGTGCTCACGGAGAATTCGCTGAATACATTCCGGTCGGCGATGGCACTGGCAAGGGCGGGGACACGAGGTATCGCGGTGTTTACATCAACCATCGAAAATTCCAATTCGATTCCGTTGAAGCCCGGACATGCCGACCTTGAGGACGGGGAAATTTTCCTGTTTTTCGGAAATCGGCTTGAAGGTATACGAAAAGATAATGAATGGGAAAAAGAGGAAAGGATCAAGGAGCTGTCCTGTCTTTACGCGGTAACGGATTTAATCGAGTATTCGAGGTCGGTCGATGAATTTTTCAGGAAACTCCCAAAGTGCCTCAGTACCGGTATGATGTATCCGGACGAGGTTGTCATATATACAATTTATCAGGGGATTGAATACGGGCAGAAACCATCTCAGGATAATTATTTATCCGTAAACCTGGTAACCGGCAAATCCGTGAAAGGCGAAATTCAAGTCGGGTATCTTGATTCAGGCGAACACGAACTTCTTCCCGAAGAGCAGAGGATGCTGGATGAGATAGGAAGGACGCTCAATATCGCCCTCGAACGTAAGGAACTTCGAGACCGTATGACACTCAAGCAGGACGAGGAAGCGGATTTCAACAGGCGCCTTAAAACTCTTGAGCGGGAAATTGACGGGAAGACCGGGGAGCTTGAAGAGCAGAAAAATAATTTGAATATTGTCAACTCCTACCTGGACAGGGTCAACCAGGGCTGGGAGGAATCGAAGGTCCGCCTTGAAACCATGTTCAAGGCGATCCCCGATGATGTAGTGCTGCTGGATACGAAACGTAAAATTGTAATGACAAACAGGGAGGATATTACCCCCGGCAATTACTGTTTCAAGGCCTTATTCGATAGAAAAAGTCCATGCGAGGATTGCCGCCTTGCGAGAATCCAGCGCGATAAGACGCCGTTGACGCTGACAATTAAACATGAAAACCGTTTTCTTGAAGTCCACGCCCTGCCTTTTTACAACCAGGATAATGAGGTCGACGGCATACTTGAATTTTACAGGGACGTCACTCTTGAAAAAACATATGAACAACAGATCCAGCAGGCGGCGAAACTGGCTTCGCTTGGGCAGCTTGTCAGCGGTATCGGCCACGAGATCAACAATCCAAACCAGTTTATCCGGGGGAATATCAAGATTATCAAGCAGGCGCTTAACGATATTCTTCCGATTGTGGATAAGTACTACGAATCTCACAGGGAACTTGAAATCGCCAGGCTTAAATACGATTTCTTCAGGCAGCATATCATGACGCTGGTCGACGATATGGCGCATGGATCCGAAAGAATCAAGAGTATTGTTGAGGGATTAAGGACCTTCGCTCGGAAGGATGAAGGGCTGTTAGTCGATACGGTCGATATCAATACGCTGATCGAGGCAAGCGCGAGGCTGGTTTATAATCAGGTTCATAAACGTGCCGACATTAATCTCGACCTGGAGGAAAATCTCCCGACTTTTGCCGGAAATTCCCAGAAAATTGAGCAGGTTCTGGTTAACCTCATTGTCAATGCAGGCGAAGCGATGCTCGAGGACATAAAGGGGATTATCACCATCAGAACCCGGCTTTCCGGTAAGGAAATATCCATTGAAATCGAGGATAACGGCCGTGGGATGGATGAAAAAACTCTTAAACAGATATTCGATCCTTTCTTCACTACTAAACGCGCCAGGGGAGGGACTGGCCTGGGTCTTGCTATTGCCTACAATATTATCGAAGAACATGGCGGCAAAATTTCAGTATTCAGCACGCTGGGCGCAGGGACAATCTTCACAATAAAAATCCCTGTAAATCATAATGGGACACCGATCGCGAAGGGGGCTGTTGAAAACAACTGAATTTTTTATAACACCATGTAGAACAGGCTTTCCAGCCTGTTAATAGTATCAAGATGGAGAAATGCGGGCAGCGACAGGCTGAAAAGCCTGTCCTACAGACGCATACATGACTTGTGAAAATTTTGATACGCTTGTAGAAACCGGTTGGAATGCCTGTCCTGCAGAGATTTCGAGATCAACAACTTTTTCAGCAGCTTCGAAGGAATAAACATGAAAAAAATTATACTCGTGGACGATGATGTCGCGGTTACAAATTACCTGATGGTTTTTCTGGTTCAGACCGGGATCTTTGAACCTACTATCGTCAACGATTCGCGGGAGGTTGGGAAACTCCTTCTGGCGAATCAATACGATGTGATGATCCTCGATATGGACATGCCGAACGTAAACGGCCTGGACATTCTACACTCTCTCAGGAGTTCCGGAATTGAGATGTCGGTTATAGTTCTGACCGGGGTAAGCGATGTCGATTTGGCTGTGAAAGCCATGAAACTTGGCGCATTCGATTATCTTATCAAGCCTGTGGACGATGAGAAGCTCCTGGAGGTCCTCGGGAATGCGATCGAGCACAGGATATTGCATAATACAATCGAACAGCTTCCCCATGGCCTGACGCTGGATGAGTTGAATCACGAATCCGCTTTTGAGTTTTTCCACACGCAGAATCAGCAGATGATCAGGTTGTTCCACCAGGCAGAGAAGATCGCTGCCAGCGACCTGAGTATATTTATTTTGGGAGAAACCGGCACGGGCAAGGAGGCGCTTGCCAGAGCGATACATCAGGCCAGCTCTCGCCGCGATAAACCGTTCACCGCAGTCGAAGCCGACAGTCTGGACCAGGATGATTTCCCCGCGTTTTTTTTCGGCCAGGCTCGCGACTGGAGAGGGTCCCGAGAGGAAACGCCCGGATTGCTTGAAGAAACCAACCACGGCACTATTTTCCTGAATAACATCGAGGAGCTTTCGCATTCCGTGCAGGTCAGGTTGCTGAGGGTTATCCAGACCGGGGAATATCATAAGGAAAGTTCCGCGAGGATTTTGAATGCCGATGTGCGCATGATCGTTTCCTCTTCCCACGATCTGACAAGCCCTGAATTTCAGAATAAGTTTTCAAGCGACCTCCTCTACCACCTTATGGTCAACTCCATTAAAATCCCTCCGCTGCGCGAACGGAAAGACGATATTCCTTTCCTGGTTGATGTGTTTCTCAAACAGGAAGCCGAAAAAGTCGGTAAATCATTCAAGGCTGTTTCGGATGAATTCCGGGAATTCCTTATCAATTACAACTTCCCCGGCAATATTCAGGAGCTTATAACAATTATCGCGAGCGCTGTCGTGCGGGAAGAAACCGATACCATTACATTGGATTCAATCCCGCCGTTCATCAGAAAGAATATCAGCTCGGGGAAATGGGCGCTTGAGGAGTTCGTGCCGAGAAAACTGGACGAGGTTATCAGGGAGCATATTATTCAAACTCTCGAACATTACGGTCGCAACATGGAAAAAGCGGCTGAGAAACTCGGCATCTCGCAAGAGGAAATCACGAGAATTTCCGGCAAAGATGAGTAAGGAGCATAAGAGACCGGCGAAATATGGGGACTGGCTCGGATTTCGCCCACGACGCACTTCCAGCCTGTAATAAGGCTTCCGGGCGAAATTCGTGCCTGTCCCCGATATTTCGCAATTCTATTACTCCCGGTTGTCTGTTATACTCTTGGCTGGCATATGACCGGCGGACCTGACAAAAAAAATCAAAGGATACTCTCACCCTTGCCGTTAAGAACATTCTGGTTCGGCCTTATGCTGTTTGCCTGGTGGATTGTCTCGATTGAGCTTCCATGGCGGAACCTCTCCAAAATAATCACCCAGCGAGGGGTGGACAGGTTATACCATCCGATAACAGTCTGGGCATTCGGCCTGAGCGATTCATGGGCAAGGCACCGCTTCGCAGCAGTCGCATTTATTGTTTTCGCAATGGTATTACATTATTTTTTCTGGGTCAGGCACACAAGATACGACGCTTACGGCAGGTGGCTTTTTAAGGCAGCTTTTTTAATAATTTACATTATCCTGTACGGGTTCTTTTTTCTTATGTTCCTTGGAGCGGAACTGCCGATATGGCAGGGGCTGTAGAGATTGTGTATTTATCAGGCAAGAATGGGGACACCTTATTTTTGCCTGTGACATTCTTGACGTATACGAACATCTTGCCTGGCAAAAAAAGGTGTCCCCGTAGATTCTATAAAAGACATCGCAAGGAATTCCTAAAGTGACATCGAGACGAAAAACAAGGGAACTGGCATTGAGTGCCATGTATGAAGCCGAGGTCGGTCATCACGAGATCGAGGCAGTCCTTGAACGCACAATCGAAAAAATGGTTGTCGAAGAGCCTGCATCCGATTTCCTGATGAAATCGGTCAGGCTGGCATGGGAAAATAAAGCCGAGGTTGATAAAATCGTCGAGGAACTCGCTATCGGCTGGAAGCTGGACAGGATCGCCAGAATCGACCTTGTAATACTCAGACTGGCAATAGTCGAACTGCTTTTAGGAGTTGAAGATCCCCCGATTCCGGATCCAATTGTAATCAATGAAGCGGTTGTGCTCACGAAGAAATTTTCAACTGAGGACAGTGGCAAGTTTATAAACGGAATCCTCGCCAGTGTCATCAAGGAAAAGGAAAAATACACGGAAATACTGAAAGCGGGGGAAACGATTCGGGATATTTAGCTTATTCATCTACGGCGGCAGATTCCAGCCCGAGTTCTTCTTCGAGATCCCCGATTAAATTAGATTCCGCATTGTATCCCACGTGGATATTCAGTAGCTTCCCATCCGCTCCGATTATGAACAGCGCGGGGATTCCTGTCACATAGTACTGATCGCTCAGATCCTGATTACCCTCATCGTACACTATCTGGTAAGGAATCTCATTTTCGCCCATAAAATCAAGTACGGTCTGCAGATTATCCGGTTGATCGAGCGAAATTCCGATCAATCTGACTTCGCCCTCGTGCAGGTTGGCAAATTCGACAAGATTCGGGATTTCAGCGCGGCAGGGTCCGCACCATGTCGCCCAGAAATCTATAATGACCGGAGTCTCTCCAGCCAGCTCGGATAAAGTAAATTCTTCGCCGTTTACATCGGTGACCGTGAAATCCGGTGGGGTCATCCCGACCTCAAGTTCCCTCTCATTGTCCTTCTCGATTTTGTCGTTGATATCCGCGAGTACCGGCATGGTGGCAAAAATCAGAAGGATCGCGAGGGAAATTATCGCCATTCCTGAAATTTTGAAAATTAATTGCTTGTTCATTCGTATCTCCTTTGAACAGTTAAGCCCAGGCTTCGGATTGGGCGATGGATCAAATCAAAATTGTGTGGGTAATAATAGCAGAATTATCCGGAA
>JAPKYR010000175.1 GCA_026394215.1 bacterium | reverse complement strand
CCCGCTCGCACCGGAAAGATTCTCATCGTATCCATTGATTTTTACCAGGTCATCTCTCCAGATGGAGAAATTTCTCCCGCTTAAAGTATCCGGTTTATGTTTATTGATGAATTTTAAAATTGCATCGTTGCGTATCAATATGGAATGATCGAAATACCTGAGTGTTTTACCGAACAAGGCGTCGAACAGAATTTCAGGATTAAATCCCTCGAGGCGTCCTCCGTTTATGTAAATTTTATCGACGTGCCGCGTGATTTTTCCGCTCAGCATTGCGGCTCGTCCGATCAGGAAACGCCCCCTTTCCCTTTCAGAAAGATGCATAGCGATAAATTCCCTGTGCGGAACGCAGTCGCCGTCGGTGAAGATCAGGTAGTCCGAATCGGCTTTCGCAATCGCTTTATTCACGATCCTGACCTTGCCGAAACTGTCGGTCTTCTCCTGTCTGATATGTCTTAAAGGGAAAGGAAATAAGGTTTTGGAATTTGCGATGAAATCACCAACCGGATCGGTGGAACCGTCGTCGGCGATGAGAACCTCGAAGTCGGTCCTGGTCTGGCGCTTGTAGCCTTCGAGCAGAAGCTCAAGGTAATTAAGCCGGTTATATACCGCGACTATTATTGATGCTGCCTGCATAATTCTTAACATGAAACGTCAGGAAAGTTTGATTATATTGGTTGACGCATTAAAACGCAATTGATTATGCGGGGTAAAAATAATTTACATGACCAATCGAATGCAATGCCGGTTAAAACAGGCATTTGCTGACCACGGAATGCCGACAGAAATGTCGGTGCACCGGTGCAGGATTAACTCAACTGAGTGGGATTGATGATCCTGAGAGTTTTTTCGACGGAGGCTTTGATGTTCTCAGCCTCGCTGATCATACTGACCGCAGCTACTCTCAGCGGGTTTATCGATCGCGCCAGATCCTCAAGATCGGAAAGCTTAATCCCGCCGAGGAAAAAAATCGGGGCTTTTACTTTCGTGAGAATATCTTTAGCGCCGTCGATTCCATAAGGCTTGTAAGGGGATTCCTTGTGTGAAAGATGGAACATCGGGCTGTAGGTCAGATAATTCGAGCCTTCCCAGATCGCCGTGACCGCTTCCTCGATACTATGCGCCGAATATCCGATTATAAAATCCTCCCCCATATATTCCCTGACTATCTTGACTGGAAGGTCTCCATGTCCGAGGTGAACCCCCTCAGCCTCCACAAGCGCCGCGACATCCAGACGGTCATTGACAATCAGCCCGGCGTCGAACTCACCGCAGATTTCCTTGATTTTCAAGCACTGGTTGTAAAAATCCAGATCGTTCAGATCCGGCTCGCGGAACTGAACCCATTTCAGTCCACCGCGAAGGGCTGCGCGGACAATATCGGCGTTATCACGGCCATTTGTGCGATGCCGGTCGGTGATGAACATAAGAGGATGATTTCTGATAGTCAATTGATCCATAACAATCCTTAATTAGTATCCATCCCACGCTACTCATCTGTTATCTCAAGTTCGATTTTATCCTCGTCCAGGCTTAAGAATATCGAGAGCGCATCTTTAGCATTGGCGATCACTTCGTCTCTTGTATCGCCGCACGCGAAAAATCCCGGCGATTCCGGACTTGTCGCCCACCAGTCGCCCTCGGGACTTTTTTCGATTCTCAATTGCACTTTTTTCAACGTCCGACTCCGATCAATTGAAGGCCGGCTTCTTTCAGCTTTTGCCTGTCCAGACAATTACGCCCATCGAAAATAAGATTATCCTGCATCAAATTTGCGATTTTTGCAAAGTCAAGATTCAGATATTCCGGCCACTCGGTGACAAGGACGATCGCGTCGGCGTCACGCGCCACATCGTACGGGTCCAGTACATAAACGCAGCCGTCGAATTCCTTTCGCGCATTGTCGATAGCCTTCGGATCGGTGGCTCTGAGCGTAGCGCCGTCGTGCTTAAGCTCCCGCATAAGGTCGATCGAGGGGGCTTCACGGATATCGTCCGTGCCAGCTTTGAACGCAAGCCCGAGAATTCCGAGCGTTTTATCGGACAGGGGTTCGAGACGCCGTCGGATTTTCGCGAGGAAGCGATACCTCTGTATCCTGTTGACCTCGATCACGGCGTTCAAAAGCGTGAATGTGTATCCGCGGCTCCCCGCGTGCTGATGAAGGGCTTTCGTATCTTTCGGGAAACATGAGCCTCCGTACCCGATACCCGCCTTCAGAAACTGCGGCCCGATCCGCGCGTCAAGCCCGATCCCGTGCGCCACCTCGGTCACATCCGCGCCGACTTCCTCGCACAGATTCGCTATCTCATTTATAAAACTGATTTTTGTCGCGAGAAACGCGTTCGATGCGTACTTGATCATCTCCGACGAGCGCTGGTTGGTCTTCACCACCGGAACCGGTATGTGCAGATTCGCGGGACGCTGCGGTCTCGGAGGAGCGGAATCAAAATCCTGCGACACAATTTTTCCGTAAAGCTCCTCAAGAACATTGAACGTGCCCTCGTCTTCCGCCCCGATCACGATCCGGTCCGGATAAAGCGTATCGAAAATCGCCTGGCCTTCGCGAAGAAATTCGGGATTCGACGCCATTTTGAAAGGGCAAGATGTATTCACAGACAGCCGCTCATTCAGATAGTCCATCGTGCCGGATGGGACGGTCGATTTGATGACAACGACAGGAGGATCACCCTTCCGGTCGGCGTTGGATTCGCAACCGTTCAGAGATTCGCCGATAGTGTCGATCGCATTTTCAAGTTGGGAGAGGTCGATCTGCCATGTTTCGCGGGTGGGGGTCCCGACGGCGACGATTATAACCGATGCATCCGTGCATCCGACCGCGTAATCATCCGTGAACGACAACCGTCCAGCGGAGACATTGTCGGTGAGCATCTCCTGCATCGAAACTTCAAAGATCGGGGACTGCCCGCTTAGAAGTTTACCGAGTTTGCCGGGATCGATCTCGATACCGGTGACGTGGTGGCCAAGGTCGGCGAGGACGACGCTTGTCGCGAGCCCGACATATCCGCATCCGATAACAGCGACTTTCATGGGGGAGATTGTAGCATTGATGAGGTGCGGGGGGAAGGAGGAGAAAGATTCAGGTTCAGCATAAAAAAAAGCAAGACCGATGGTCTTGCGGAAGCGGGTCAAATTTCGACCCCTTAATGGACTGCGAACCCAAATATTATTTACCATATATTTCTTATTTACGCAAGTGGTGGGGCGACTGGACCGACCGGGATTCGAACCCGGACCAATGGGTTCGCAATCCATTGTGCTCCCATTACACCACCGGCCCACAAAGGACCGCGGGATCACATAAGAGTGCATCACCTTGCGCCATCGCCCCACCGATACTAGAACGAACCAGATAGGCAAAAACTGACAGGTTTTTGGGGGAATTTCTCAAATTATTTTATCTGGGATGGGTTAGTTAGGTTTTCATCGTTTACCTTATCTGCAAAATTCGGCAATAACTCGCAGATACTACCAAAGAGCATCATTATTCCAATTTGCTCGAGGATGAGTTGAAATTGAAAAGATACTTTCGAATAGCGGCAATTTTAATAGCGGTAAACGTATTATCACTGTCCTTAATAGCCAAGCCATCTTTTGCCAGCACATATTGCGCAGGGGTGGTAGGCGATAAGGAGCTTTATTTCTTTGCCGGAACTGAAATTGGCGAAGGTGAGTATGAAGAATTTTCATATTCAGGATTGACGTACGGTTTACTCGACACTTTCGAGCTTGGAATCTGCTGGACATTGGCTGACAGCGATGATGTTCTTGAATCCCCGGTATTCGATGGAAAAGTTAACTTCAGCCTTGACGATGAATCTGCAACTGCAATTGCGGTCGGTTTTGACAACTTAAGCGGCGACTCGGACAAAAATGGTGTAGCTATCCCTTATGTCGTATATACGCAGGATTTCGGCGGGATACGTGGGCACGCCGGGTATACGTTTGAAAGAGACAATGAAGCGATATTTTTCGTTTTGGATGGCGATGTCGGCGACACATGCCTCGGTGCAGACTGGGCGCAGATCAATGAAGGATCCGACTGGGAATCGTCAGTCAGCATCTGGTACCCGCTTGAATTTATAGATGAAAGTTGCGCGTTATACAGTTATTACACCTTTTCGTCCGATTCCGATGAAAACGGCAGTCTAACCATAGAGATCGAGTACACGATAAGCTGAAAATTCCAGGCAGTACCCACTACATCCACAAAAAAAGCAAGACCGATGGTCTTGCGGAAGCGGGCCAAAATTCGACCCAGTGTTCGACTGCGAATCTTAATAATATATACCATAAATTAGCCGATTCAGCAAAAGGACAGTGGGGAATTTCTTCGACAGCCGACTCTGGCTCTCAACGGCAGGCTCGGCGACAAGCACATGACGCAGGGAAGGATCAGGGAAATTGAACCCGGTACTATGCGTAACTTTGCTTGTCACCGGCAACCGGAGTGTTTTGGTTGTCAATTTAGCCCCTCCATATCGAAAAGACCTGGGCTGTTATCTTTCTTCTTTACTGTTTGGGCCTTGGGCCAAAAAACACCTAATACAACCCAGCTCTTTGGATGAGTGAGAATGGTCCCGACAAAAAAATGGGAATCCTTTTCCGGCCCACAGAGTTCATTCAAGAACTTATCCCGGACCTTCTTGGCTGCATCGGTTTGTGAATAACCCTTATCCACCAGCCTCCAGAAAAGAGCCCCCACTTCCCAGTCTTCGATCATCATTTTATGATTACCCTTGCATTGTGGATCATCACATATAAAAAGATAGTGGAACTTAAAAGGAACCTTGCGGGGCGGTTCTTTACTGACGGTGCGAGTTTCCCATAATCTGGCTTGCTGGAGAGCTGCTTTGAAATTTGGCTTCCACTCAGGGTCATCTGGAGTAACGATAAGATTATTAATTTCCCTGGGTTTGAAAACCCCGAGCGATGTCTTGTTAACTTGTTGTTGTTCGATCAAATCCTCAATAGATCGAGCTTTCCTAGCAAGCGCATATTGAGCACGTTTTGCCCAATTATCTTTGGTTTGTATTGGCTCACCAAGAATCTGAATCGAGTCGCAATCCGGCCGGTAACTTTCCTTCCTGACATCCCGACCCTTATGTTTCTCAGCCATGACCTCAATCCATTGGTATTTCTTATACTGCTGGCTGAAGGGTAGGTCTCGGAAGTTAATCGGATATAAACGAACAAAGTCCCCAACCTCAGTTACTCCGGCTGTACACACAAGCTCATCATACTTCTCCGACGGTATCGGATATGTTTTCACAGTAATAAGCACTTTCAGTTTTTGCTTTTCGCTTACGATAGTTGTCATAAATGAACCACCTTAAGTCCCGTTACTCGTGCCACAGCTTCTGCCAAACGGCTCCTATGGCAATAATGGAAATCCTTCTCAACACAGACAAGAACTGAGGGTTTTTTATGCATGATGGAACCCACCATTGCCACCTCTTCAACGTGCTTGGGAAGTTCGATTTGATCGTACTTATTAAGAAGACGTTGATAAGAAGTGAATGTACTTAGATTCGCCCTGGCACTGGAAGGAATTCCGAGACTAGGTACATGATGATAATCTATTTCCAATTTCACGCAGATATCATTGAGCCCATGACGCGAAAATCCATACTTGCGTGAAATAGGATTAGCTCGAACATCAATAACTGTCTTAATACCTTGTCTCATAAGGTGATCGAAGAAAGCGTCGATCGATTTCCCTTCATATCCTGTCGTATAAACAGCAAGTTTAGCTTTTGGTTTCCCCTTAATAGAAGCCATGTGCCGCTCAGGTAATTCACTACTGACGGCAAACCATGGATACCTAGTGTAAACACTACGAATTAAGTCATTCTGTTTCAAACCGGCATACTGTTGAAGGATGCAAGAAATAGCTTCACGTATGGTTTGTGGAATTTCCCGTATACATTCCTCTGTTAAGACCATGGCAGACTCGGACAATGCTATCCGATTCTCTTCAGGAATAACGTAACCGTACTGGCGTAGATTAGCTAGCTCTCTGTATAATCCGAAAGAAAAAGGGCCGAATCGATACGGAACAAAATCATAAAAAGTTGCATCTTTCTCCAAGATGGTTTCATGGCGAAGCAAAAACATCAACTTTACGAATACGGTTGGTGATAAAGGTTTTTCTACCTTATCAAGGAGCACTAGGATTATCTTTTGTCTCGTTAGCATTTTACAATAAGAGACTATCGGATATTTGGGTTCAGTGGCAACTCATAGATATGAATGAATTATATCAAAAAAAACGGGATGAAACGCTTCAGGAATTTATTAGTCTTGTCATTTAACCTGCGTTTTTGCGGTAATACCTGACATTTAGTACAAATCGGGACCGGCACACTGCTCCATAACCAGGGTGCCGCCTACAGCCCCCTCCCTTTGTCCGCATGTTATCTCCCTACTTCCTTGAACCCCCCGAACAGCTGCTTGAAACAGTACATCGCAGTGTCCCATAAAATTTTCTGGTCAAGAAGGAAATTGTGTTTCTGCACATAGAAGAGGTCGTAGCGGAGTTTGGAGCGCATATTGAGCGAGTCCTTCTCGTTTAACTGCGCGAGACCGGTCAGGCCGGGTTTCACGATATGACGCATGTTGTAGAGAGGATATTCCTCCGAAAATTGCTCGACAAAAAATGGACGTTCGGGGCGCGGGCCGATAACCGAAAATTCTCCGATCAGCACATTCCAGAATTGCGGAAGCTCATCGATTTTCGCTTTCCGGATGAATTTCCCGACCGGACCGAGACGTTCATCGCCGTCGATGGGCGTCAGTTGCGGACCGTCGCACTCGGCGTCGACCGGCATACTTCGAAGTTTATAGACAGTGAGGAGTTTCCCATCCTTCCCGATCCGATCCTGTATGTAAAAAAATGGTCCGGGCGCTTCCCGTTTCATCAGAAGGCCGCAGACTACGAGCCACGGAATACCGATGACAAGGAAAACCATCGCGTAGAAAATATCTATTCCGCGTTTAACGGCATGATAAAGGAATCCCTGACGGCCTAATGTGATCCCACTTTTCCAGTATTCCAGGGCGTCTGCGTAGATCAAATTGTTCGGAGACTCGATATTTGCCTTTGCAGGATCAGGCCGGTCCTGCACCGCTACTGGCGATTCATCTTTATTTTTTTTACTGCTGAAGCCCATATTAACACCATCACCCGGCATCCGTCCCGGGATCCTTTCCAATTCTTACCATCACTGACTGCGACTCTGCGCTTACCGAATAGTGGACATTCTCGCCAAGGTAAATTACCAGGATGACAAAAGGTCCGGAATCGGAAGTACCTTCACCAAGATGTACCCGCTCGACTAAGGGCACATTAAAATTTACGTCCCTGATTATACTCGATCCTTCGGAAATTTGCGCGTTTGGAATCCGGACAATTAATCTTGTGGGGTCACTCGCAGTCGAAGTGCTGAACGCGGCTGGATTGTCCACAACAAGGTTCAGGGAAACCTGTTCGGTGGTCGCCGACACCTGAAGGTTCTGCACATTGGTAATAGAAACCTCATCCGGCACATTGGGAATTTCCCCATTGGAATCGTCCACACCCGGATCGCTTGTGGTCGGGACATCGGGATTGCCTGTGCCAATCAGGTTTAGTGGCTGGGGGCTTTCAGGCTCCGATGGAGGAGCTGGATTGATAATATTTACAGGGGCTGCAGCGGGTGAGGGAGAAGGTTCGGGTTGGATAACCGGCACTTGAAGCTGGTAAATTACGCCATAATTTGTAGTTATTACCCCCGGAATCTCAGGTTGTTCCGGCTCGACTTCCGGCTCCAGGATCGGCTCATCGACATAGCCAAGTTCGGTCTCAACAGCATGCAGCTTTTCGATCAGGTCGATATTTCCCGGGCAATAACTCAACCCGACCTGGTACTGAAATCGCGCAGCTTCAAGATTTTCCGCGCTTTCTTCAAGCTCCCCGAATTTCAGATATCCTTCCGGCTGATCGGGAAAACGCACGATAGCGCGGTTTAATGTCGCGCGCGACGACATCGCGTCATTCGCCATCAATTGGGCATTGGCAAGAGACATAAAATCGCTGAATTCGGCATTTTCCTTTTCGGTGACAAGAGTCCAGGAATCGACGGCATCGAACCAGTTACCGGAATTTTGTGCCGTTTCTGCAATAAACCTTGCATCCTCAATTTTAATCGGGTCTTCGCCCTGGACCACCGAATTGACCGATTCGCCAGCGATCTCGAAATCTACCCGGTTATTTTCTGCCATATCGGCACGGACAATCTCCACCTGTTTATCCGATTCGCCAAGCAATGCAGCCTGACTTCTGACTCGCGCGGACCCCAGAAGCCAGAGGGCGCATATCAGAGCGACCGACAAAGCCATCAGCACGCGCGTTTCAGGGCTGAAAACAGGGAGAAGAGATTTCCAGTAAAAAATACGTTCCGGCGGCGTCCATCTTGACGGGAGGATATTCTTTTCATTTCCGCATACCGGGCAGCATGAAGCGCCCTCCGGGACTTCCGCCCCGCATTCAAGACAGCGCATGCCGGTTCCATTTCCGTCAGTCTGATCGGTATCAGAATTTGTCAAAAGGCTTTGACCTCTCTTGGATTAATCTATAAAGCTTTATCGGCTCTCCGGCAACCTTTTATACCCGATTTTAAGTCCGATTAAGTTATTATAGATATAACGAACTCCGAAATCAACGGTCTATAAGACTCATAAAACAATAAAAGGTTTGGTATCTTTTTATATTTTTATTGACCATCTTATTACTTAACTGGTATAATTAATGATACTGAGGTGGAAGCGGGGAGGGCTTTTTACTAATAAAGATGTCCTGAAATCCCGTTTTTTTGGAGGCTTTTGAATGGTAACGTGGAGGCATATTCTTCTTAACTACATTGTAGCGATGGTTTTCCTGTTCATCCTGATCGGATGTTCATCGGGAGGGGGAAGCAATAATCCTGCGGCCCCGAGTACTAACCCCGAATCAGAGACTGGTCAAAGCGCCCTCGATTTGACTGACAGCAACCCGGATTCCGCCCTGGATCGAAATGCGGATTCGTACAATCATTCCCTGATCGGGTATTTCGAAGTATATATAAATCCCGACACTGGGGAATCTGAGATAGTCCCAGTCCGTGAAGCTGAAGCTCACTGGAATATTTTGAAATTCATGGAAAAGGGTCCATGCTATGAATGTTTTAAATTCCTGGGGATTCAGCGTTCCGATCATGATTCATGGCTGATTGGTTTCCAGGTCACAAATCCGTTCACACCGCCCGAAATCACGGCGTTTGATGTAAGGGGCATCATGATGTTCCCGGGCAGCAAGACTTTTTCCGTAGCCGATCTAAAAGCGCCAGACCTCAATGCGGGAGACAGTTTCATCCTGAATGCCGATGGTTTCACGACACTTTTCAATCCGTCCACAATCGGCAATGGTCCCTTGGGCCTTCAGGGATATTTCAAGGGTAATTTAGCGACCAATCAATTTCCCGACTGCGATCTTAACCCGTTCAAAAGATTTATTTCAAATAATCCCGCCAACACACGCAACGCCCTTTATGGCGGAGGCTCCGCATTTGCGATCTACGACGTTATTTTCTCGACGGGACCGTTTGTTTTCGGTTATGCGATCGATGCCAACTGGGAACCTGCAATTGTCCAACCGGTTACAGATCCTATGACCGATTTCGCCCTAACCGCCAACTGTCCGGAACCATGGAAAATTGATGTCACCGAGGAGCCTGTCGGAGCCGGATTAACTAACGCCGGCGGCCAGACAATGCTCACTATCGATGTTTACGACTGGCAGGGCAAGGATTCCCACAAGACCCCTGTCGTCGAATGCCCCGGAATATTCATTGGCGCACTTGACGCCACATTTGCTTCAGATTACCCCGGTTACAGCAGATGGCAGGCGCTTGTCGATAATCAACTTCTCGCAGAACCCGGGCCTTATGAATGCCTTATCAGTGTCGAGGATAATCTGAACGGTCCTCCTCAGGACTGGCTCGACCTTACCGCGTACCAGATCATCACACTCGAAGTCGGTGAAACTAATGTTGTCGCGAAAGCCGGTTTCGATCCGGAGAGTCCAGCCCCGTGCCAGGATATTATATTTTTCGATGATGGCTCATTTGATTTGTCCGGCGGAACAATAATTAACTGGGAGTGGGACTGGGAAAATGATGGAACTTATGATGCGACCGGTATTGAAGCCGTGCACCAGTTCGAAACAGCCGATATTTACTATGTTCGCTACAAGGTGACAAGCGATAGCGGCGACACAGGCGAGACGGTAGTAGTTGTCCCAATTGTCAACGCGCTTCCGACTGCGGTCGCGAAAGCCGACAAAACCGGCGCGCTTCCCGGAACGTCTATCATGTTTGATGGCAGCGATTCCTTTGACAACGACTGCGGCGGGAATTCGATTATCACATGGCTCTGGGACTGGGAGAACGACGGGATTTTCGATGCGTCGGGCGATATAGCCAGCCATGTTTTCACTAATGTGGGCGTGTACTACGTGAACCTCTCCGTAACCGATGATGAAGGCGATTCGGCTGGCCTTGCCGAGCCGCTGATGATTACAATCGATACATCGCTCCCGCCAGTTCCCGTGCCTGATTTCAATCCAAAACCAGCAACGATTTGCGTGGACCTTACATTTACAGGTGAAGCATCATACGACCCGGACGGAGGAAATATCCAATCTTATAAATGGGATTTTGACCACGACGGACTATATGAAGAGCAGGGAATGACAGTTGTGCATAAATGGAATTACCCCGGCGATTATCCTATACGGCTGAAAGTAACCGATGATGAAGGCCAGGAAGGAGTAATGGCGACACCGATGATGATTTCGGTCCAGAATATCCTCCCTGTGGCGATTGCGTCAGCTCCCGAGGCGGCCGGAGGTAAATGGTGGGTTAATGCCCCGCTGACTTTCAGTGCGGCGGGTTCATTCGATCCCGACTGCGGCGGCCAGTCCATTACCAAGTATGAATGGGACTGGGAAAATGACGGCGTTTTTACCGACACCGGAATTTCAATCCAGCATATTTTCGATCAGGTTCAGGTTTACGATATCCAGCTTCGGGTTACGGATGATGAAGGCGCGACAAATATTCTCGAAGAGCCTCTCTCAATAGATATTCAGGTCCAGAACCTGCCCCCGGTCGCGAAAGGAAAAGCCGACCCGAATCCGCAATATGTCTGCATGCCGATTCATTTCAGCGATGACGGCTCATACGATCAGGATATCGGACCCGTTGTCAAATGGGAATGGGACTGGAATATCGATGGAATTTTCGAAGAGGTCGGCCAGGATGTGTATCATACATGGGATGAAACCGGCGACTATTTTGTGAATCTCCGTGTGACGGATGAGGAAAATGACACCGATACGCTCGATGTGCCGATTCCCATCAGTATCATTAATTCGCTTCCGGTAGCTGTTGCGATCGCCGACACGTACGAAGTATTTGAAAACCAGCCGGTTCATTTCGATGGATCGGAGTCATATGATACCGACTGCAATGGTATGGAAATCGTGCTCTATGACTGGGATTTCAACGGCGAAGGCTATTACAACACCGATGCCGGTCCATCGCCAACGCACTCTTACTCAGTTCAAGGCATGTATTACCCGAATCTGAGAGTCACCGACGATGAGGGCGGGCAAGCTGCGCTTACCGAGCATCTCACTATCAAAGTTAATGAGTACCTCGAACCGGTCGCGGTTGCGACCGCCAACCCGAATCCTCAGATCGTATGTGAGGAAGTCGATTTCGATGCTACCGGATCGTATCCCCAAACCGGCGGCTCGATCGTAAAATATGAGTGGAATTTCAACGGCGACGGGATGTACTGGCAGGATGCGGGTCCGACGCCATCGCATTCTTTCGAATACTTCGGCACATATTTTGTCGGCTTAAGGGTAACTGATAACCTGGGCGCTGTCGGATATCTGAGCCCGCCGCTTGAAATGTCAATAACTAACTTAAATCCGACTGCGATCGCTATTGCAGATAAGTTCGAAATAATAGAAGGCGAGACGGTTTATTTCGATGGCTCCGAGTCGTATGATAACGACTGCGGGGGCAATGAGATAACCGAGTATGACTGGAGTTTCGAGGGCGACGGTTATTACATGGTAGATGCCGGCCCGACGCCATCGCATACTTACAGTGTCTATGGCGTTTACAATGTCAACTTGAGGGTCTGGGACGATGAGGGCGGTTTCGATACTCTCGACCAGACGATTCAAATCACCGTCAACATGAACACAACCAATCCTGTCGCGATCGCGGACAGGGATCCGGCGGTGCAGGTCGTGTGCGAACCCGTGCATTTCTATGACAACGGTTCGTATCCGCAGTCCGGCGATTATATCGAGACGTATGAATGGGACTGGAACAATGATGGCTATTACGATGAGGAAGGATCCGATGTTTATCATACATGGTTTGAAACCGGCACGTATTATGTCGGGTTCAGAGTGACCGACAACCTTGGCAATGTCGATGCGCTGGACGAGCCTCTTATGGTTATTATCCTGGACAATGCCCCGACAGCGGTAGCGTATGCGTCCGCTTACGAAGCGCCGCCCGGCGAGGATATCTCTTTCGATGCGACTAGTTCGCACGATAACGACTGTAGCGGGAACGAGATAGTCAAGTTTGAGTGGAATTTTAACGGAGACGGGTATTACTGGTGGGACTTCGGTCCGTCGCCGGTGCATTCATATTCCACGTATGGATCATATGATGTAAGGCTCAGAGTGACGGATGACGAGGGCAGCCAGGCGTATCTGGATCCACCGCTGCTGATAATAATTAATTAGTCAATAAAAGAAGTTAATTCTCAGTCAAACTACAGAATTCCTGAAACGAGGGTTGTGCCACCTTGGCAGTTTTGCATTCAGGTGAATGGGGAAATCCGGAATGATTCCAACAACAATAATCGCTATTATTTTCGGGCTTGTCACGCTGGTCGTTGGCCTCTTATTTTCATTCTCAGTGTTCTATAACACTGGCTGGTACTTGTTCCGGAAAATAAAAATCTTTCGCCATACTAAAGAGGAAATGTTCAGCGACGCGACCAGCGAAGAGTATAGGTCATGGCAGAAGTTGGAGCGAATCGCTCTAGTAATTTATACCGTAATATGGATCCTGTTCATGATAGAATCTCTCATTGGAATTGCCATCGGTGT
>JAPKYR010000073.1 GCA_026394215.1 bacterium | reverse complement strand
CACCGCATCTCTTAGAAACATTATCCGGGTCTGGACATGTCTATCTCCATGGCCCGGGAAACCATATCGATTTTTCGCTTTCGCAGAAAGAAAATCTTGTTGTCGACGGCATGCGGATTTTGATGATGGACGCCGATGTCGACCATGCTCCAAAACCGGTCGGACAGCCAGGTCAGCCCGGTCCGTTGCCATATATCCTTCTAATGCAGTTGACCGGTCCCGGACGTGTTATCCTGCACTCTTTAGTATAGATTGAACAAGTTTCATCGCTTACCAGTCTGATTTATAGATATGACGTGACAACTCAGCTATCTGACAGCGACGATCCTGACAGGGGACAGTCACACGGCTTCCGGAATCAGCAATGTCAGGAATCATCAACTTTATAACGCCGGAAGCCGGATGACAGTCCCCTTCTCTCTCGGCTGGATGAGGTGTTACGACAAGACGATTGCCGGTTCGATTAATTCCCCATTGAGGAGCCATAAAATGAATTTCAGGAAATTCCATGTCCTGGTTATCCTTCCAGTAATTATTCTTGCTCTTTCCGAAACCTCAAGCGCGGAAGTCAGATCGCTTCAATTGCTCGACGCTTTCGCGACCACGCCCGGCAATGTTTCGAGAGTCGGCTATTTCGACGAAAATTCACAAATCGATTTGATTTTCGAATTCGATCTTGATTCAGATCCCGATCAAATCGCTCGAATGACCTGGGATGTGTACGACAGATACGACCGCAATGTTTTTTCAGGGGTCAGGGAACTTCCGTGCGAAATCGGCTCAAACCAGTTAAGGGTTGAGAACGCGATCCCTGTCGATATAGGAGGCGGCGAGCAGGTATATAACGTGTATGCATCGGTCAAGGTGGAATCAACCAAGGACGATACTCAATTCGAGATCAGAATCCAGAGTCCGCATCAGTTTCCGAATGTCCTCATCTCCGACGTCAGGCTGACTCCCCGCGAGGACGATGTCATCGGTCCGGAACTCGGCGACTCAGCGATCCCTTACACTCTCGAAGTCGACTTCCGGACTGAAAATATTATCAGTTGGGCACGCGCCGAAATTCGATGGCATGGGACAACGGTCGATGCTTTCGTGCTCGATGATGGGTTTGGCTCAACCGATGTCGAGGAGGGCTTTAATAAATTTTATGTCGACAGCCTTATCGCGCGACCCCCATACGGCGCCACTCAGGAAGCGAATTTCAGTGTAGAAGTGTTCATAGCCGGATACTACGACTCGGTTACATTTCCTCTGGAAAGCCTGCCGATAAGCCTTTCCGAAATCCGCGCGTCGAGTGGAGCGGAAACCGCCAGCGCATTTTCCGTGGGCGAAGCTTATCTGGTAACTCCCGACGGCGAACGGTCGACAACTTTCTCGAAGGACGAGGGTATCGTCGCGCGAATCCTTACGGGTGGTATCACTCCTGAAAATACAAAAGCCCTGATGATTCTGACAGGCGGTCCGGACGAAATTCGCGAGGAATTCATGACAACGCTAAGTCCGGGCCAGGAAAATCCGACCGTTGATATTAATCTCCCGGCAGATGTCGAACGCGCGCCCGGTTATTACAATTTCAGCTGGTCTGTGATGACGGGTGAAACACTGTACGCTGAACGTACGGTCGATTTCACAATTTCCGGACTTGAAGGTATCAACATCCCTGAAGTGATCGAACTTCCCGGAGGTGCAACATTTACAGTACCCCTGACATGGTCTGTGACCCCCGAATCCGATTCAGCACTTTTCGCGACAATGGTCACGCCTGACGGTATCGACATCCGACTGATGGGGCAATCTCTCGACCAGCCATTAAATGTCGGACTTCTCGCGGATATTTTCGAATCGAGCGAACAGAACTCCGGAATACCATCCGACGCGACTCTTCTGACCACTGAAGATGACAGCGGGGAAGGCGAGTGGGAATCTGTCCGACGCGCGTATATGACAGGCGAGAAGATTTATGTCAATGAATACATCCTGTACCGTGTCGAGAGCGGGGTATTTCAATTACTGATATCAGCCTGTGTTGCGGACAAAGACCGCGTAACCGAAGCGTATGCAGCATCGGATGCGATACATGATGGGATAGACTTGGGCGTTTCTTGAAAAAGGTCAATTCCTCTCCCATTTGATTTTTGCGCCCTTCAGAAGCATAATCATTGCGACTCACCAAACTATAGGGAGCACTACATGGGTATTGTTATATCGGAAATTGACATTAACTCTGATCCGCAAAAAGTATTTAAAATCGCATCACAGGTCGAGAAATTTCCCGACTACATGCCCGACGTTAAAAAAGTTGAACTGATCGACCGAAAGGACGATGGCTACTCGCGCACATCGTGGGTGGCTCTTGCCAAAATCGCGTCGATAAATAATGAAATCAAATGGATCGAGGATGAATGGTGGGATTCAGGGACGCTATCGTCGAAATTCGAGCAGGTCGAGGGTGATTACAAGCACTATCACGGCGACTGGGCGTTTACAAAGACCGCTGACGGGACTCATGTCAAATTGACAGTCGACTACGATCTCGGCCTGCCGCTTATTGGGCCGATGATTTTCAAACTCCTCGACAACCTAACACGCAATAACCTCGACAGCATGCTGAAGGCTATTAAAGAACGCGCGGAAGGAAACATGACATGACCCTTACTAAACTTGGCGAGTTGACTTATCCACAAATAGCCGAACTTATAAAAGATGGAGAGATAACGCTACTTTTTCCTGTCGGTACTCTTGAACCACACGGGAGACATGCCCCCGTAGGAACAGACAATTTCTGCGCGGAGGAGATTGCATGGGAACTTGGAAAACGCACCGGATGGCCGGTCGCGCCGACACTTAATTACGGCATCACAAGCGGGCTGATCGCATATCCCGGCGGCGTCAAAATTCCCAAACTCCAGTATGAAGAACTTATCAAAATCATCCTCGAAAATTTTCTCCAGATGGGATTCAGGCGAATTATTATCATTAACGGACATGGCGGCAACACCGAGAGTATCGGCAAGGTTATCAAAGACCTGATTGTCGAGGACAGGGGCAACCGGCATTTTATAAATATCGACTGGTGGTACCAATCGACTGAACCTTTAAAAGAAATTTATGGTCGTCCGGGTGGACATGCCGCACTCGATGAAACCGCATGTATTCTGGTGTTCCGTCCTGAGCTGGTTCGTGAGGGCGATTTCAGCCTTGAGGAGCAGTCAAGGATGAAACCAGGAGTGACTGTCGCGCCATATTCATCCGCGGTGCTTGTTTATGAAGAAGGGGACGCATCGCCCGATTTCGACCGGGAAAAAGCCACGAAATTCGTGGAAAGAATTATTGATAATATAGAGGAGATTCTGAAAGAGGAAGTCAGGATTTTCGAGAAATCATTTGGCAGGTTATAAAAGGATCTATTATGGCGGATGAATCACTTAGAGGGCTTGCGTGGAAATTCGGAGACGATCTCGATACCGACCAGATCATTCCGGCGCGCTACTGCAATTCTTTCGATCCGCAATACCTTGCCGACCACGCGATGGCGGGGATCGATCCTTCTTTTGCACAGAGAGTGGCTGCAGGCGACATCATTGTGGCGGGGCGTAATTTCGGATGCGGGTCGAGCCGCGAAGTCGCGCCTTTAGCCCTGAAGGCCGCAGGAGTCCGGGTTATTGTCGCGCATTCATTCGCGAGGATTTTTTACCGTAATGCGGTAAATTTAGGGCTTCTGGTTTTGGAATGCCCCTCGGCAGCCGATATGATCGAGACCGGGGAAGATCTCGTGGTCGATCCTTCGACCCGCGTCATTCATTCACTGACAACGGGAAAGGCATACCAGTGCGACAGCCTTCCGCAGTATATTCAGGAAATTATCGACGCAGGCGGGATGGTTAAATATGTACGTAAAAAACTCGGGAAAGATAAGGAATATACCGAGTATGTTTGATATTATTAAGTGTATGGTCGTTCAAAGCATGGACATTCTGATTATCAAACGCCCCCCTCCTTGAAAATCTCCCCCGTAATGAGGTAACATTATATTATTACATTTCATTCCTGATGATCTGGAATCTGAATTACATACACTTGACATGAGCAGATATTATTCGAGGTGAAGATAAATGCATCGAATCCTGAAAATCATTCTCCCAATATCAATCCTGCTTGTTCTGTTAAACAGCGGATGTATTAAAATGGGTGCCCCCGCACAGGAAAAGTTGATCCCTGACGCCCTTACGTTAATGGTCAGCTCAAACACCGTGTCCAATTTTACCCCCTGTGGATGCAGCTCCGGAAAATGGGGCGGGCTTCCAAGGCGCGGTACTATTTTTACGGACGTCGCAAGTCAAGTCACATGGCCTTTTATACCTATCGATACCGGCGATGTAACGCAGGGTTCGACAAGCGATATTCAGGTTGCCAAGGATGAGTACATCTTCCAGGCTTACCAGGTTATGGGCTACAATGCGGTCAATGTCGGGCTGAGCGAGCTCAGGCTTGGCGTCGATACTTTGAAACGCGTCGGCGAGCAGTATGGTCTCCACTGGATCAGCTGCAACACATATGCCGCCGGGGTATTCCCCGACCTTCCAGTCCCTGAGGTCGAGACTCCTCTAAATATGAGAGAGCCGGGCGCGCAGGATCCCAACGCAGAGGGGCAGTTGAACCCGTCGGAGAATCTTCTGGGCGGGGAACCGAATCCAGCAACAGAAACCTCTCCCGAAGCCACTCCTGAAGCTGCACCAGAAGCTGCACCAGAAGCCGCACCGGAGGCCTTACCGGAGGAGCCTGCAACCACGGAACCTTCTTCCTCAGAATCTCAGCCCGTGCCGGTTTTCGAACCATATAGAATTATAGAGCCTGAAGGTTTCGCGGGATACAAAATCGCCTTCCTTGGCGTGATGATCCAGGATGCAGGCCGCCTGAATCCCCTTAAGGAAGATTTTTCATTCGAGCCTTACGATGTCGCTATCCGTCGAAATGTCGATATCCTCCGTAATGTCGAAAAGGTCGACCTGATCGTCCTTTTGAGCGATGCCGATAATTTCCCTCCAGAGGTCGCGAATAATAACGTGTTCGAAGGCATCGATATTGTCATCGGAGGAAGACAGCAACCCCCACGCTCTCCGAATGCAGCTTATAATCCTCTGAATACTACCCAGTTCAATGAAACACAAGCACTTCAATATATGCGTACGTCCGGTCAGCTTACAGAAGAGACAGACGCAGCCGGAAATCCTACATCCGAAACCGGTGCTACAGGAACTGAATCCTCTGCACCCGATGCATCGGGAGCCGATTCGTCTACACCCGAAGCATCCGACAGCGGTGCACCAAGTCCTGTCGATAATATCGTGCTGCAACCGCTCGACATGCCATTGATGGTCGCGAAGGGCCAGAATCGCGCGCGTCTTGTGCGAAGGCTCGACCTTTTCTTCGATGCATCGGGGAAAATCGTCGACTATTTTACAGAGGAACTTCGCGCCGATGAAACGCGTATTGACGATCCACGGATGGAAGAGATCGCGCGAGGGTATGATCGCGATGTGCTGTCGGAAGAATTGAACACAAAGATAACGCGCAGATTCGCGGGAAGCCAGGCGTGCGAGGAATGCCATTCCGGCTTCCTTGCCGCATGGTCTGATTTCGGGCATTTCCGTTCTTACGAAGACGTCCAGAGTTCCGAAACGCCGCTCGATCGCGAGTGCACAAGGTGCCATGCAATCGGCTATGTCGATGAGCCAAGGCTGCTTACATACGATCTGATTCCTGAAAGCGTCCAGAATGTCGGATGCGAGGGATGCCATCTGAACGGTTATCAGCACATTACGCTTCAGAATCATATAGCCCAGCTTAGTCCGGAAGCCCGGAGTTCGGTCACGACGACGGACACGATGGCGGCGGACATCGTTATCTCAACGTGTCAGAAGTGCCATACCGATTTTCACGAAGGAAGTGCGCCTTTCGATTTCCAGACCGCAATGGACAACGCCCGGAATATCTGCATGAACGTTAATCAGCCGTAAACTTCCTCATCCCCCCAGCCCCTTCTCCAATTATGGAGAAGGGGGGAGGGGTAATTATTATAATGGCTCAATCCTGCAATAAAATCATAATCCTGATTTTGACTCTTCTTATCGCCCTTACGCTATCATGTGTTAATAAAAATAATCCACGAGTAAACGACCAGAATCCAGCCGCAAATAATGCCGACTCCCAGACTGCGGAAACCGTAACCGAACCCGTTCCCCTTGAACTTCCTTTCGACATGACTGTCGATGGCGTGTCGGTTTCCGAAAACAGTGAGGTTGTTATCCATTCGGAAGAACCGGTCCAGATTCAGGTAGTCTCATCCGTACCGACCGATTCTGAATTGACCGTACTACATCCAGACGGAAGCTCAATCCCTCTCGGGACCTGGACAACCGATGTCGCCTCATTCCTTCACGCTTTCCCGTACGGCGAAAATCACCTTCTCGTTAAATGGGGCGATTCGGTCTACGATATTCTAGTTGTCTCGGCAGCTCCCGAACAATCAAATTCCGCAGCGGGATGTTCGAGTCCCTTTATCGATCTCAACTCCGATACGGTATGGCGATACAAACAGCTATTCAATGGGACTATCGAGACATTCTGGGTATATCAGGTTGAATCATGGACTGAATCGGACGACGGGACAGTCTCATTCTCAATCGAAACGGGCATGGAGGGCGGAGTTGAGAGGACTTTTATCCCGCAGACGACAATCGACCTTTATTGCTCGGACAATATTCTCTATATAACAAAGGCTGTCGAGATCGACGGCGATGCGACATGGACGACGACATACGACGATCCGACCATCTATATACCGGCTGAGTTGACGACCGGATCGACATGGGAACGTCACGGCCAGATGCTGGTCGAGAACCCCGAAGGAAATGTGAACATCGATCTTGTCGAGCGTATGCGATGCACCGCTGAGGAGCAGATCGCGGTTGAGGCGGGGGAATTTAACGCATACAAGATCGAATACAGTATCGAGCGTCGGAACCGCAGCGAAGATATCACCGATGGGCCATCAACGATGGCATCGAAGGACGATCCTGATCTGAGTATCGAGCGTCGGAACCGCAGCGAAGAAATCATTGACAGCGGAACGTCATGGTACGTCCCCGGCCTCGGGCGCGTGCTGAGCATAAGCGAGGACGATTCCAAACGTCTCGAACTGGTTTCGTATACGGGCACAAATCCGAGGCTTCAGCAGATGTAAGACTGATCTGAGCCAGTCTCGTAATTCTATTGAGAAACCCTGACAAAAAGCAGGGCGGGGATAGGTACGAAGACAGCATAATGTTATTATTTTGCCAATAGGGGGCAAGAGATTAAGAGGGGATTTTTCAGGTAACAGGGATTGTCGGCGACAAGCACGTGACGCAGGATAGGATATATACAGGACCTGCTGTTGGAGCTGGAGCCGGAGACAAGAGATGCGGTCGCATTCATTGCAGGGAAAGTCAGCATGACCGAGGGGACAAAAACGGCATTTTCCAAGCTGAACCTTCCGGAGAACCGGATTATCCAAACTTATAGCCAAATGAAAAAGAACCCCCATGAGCAATCGACTGCTCCGAGTGAAGTCCTTTTCAATACCTGGGCCTCCAGAATTACCACCGGGCGGAAATGGCAACTGGCGGTGATGATTTTCTCCCTGCTACTTCTTATCGCCTGGGCGGTAATTGTGCTGACCAGTCATGGGCATCCGGATTACATGGGGAGCCGACTTGTCGGTCATGCCTCTGGAAGTGTGCGCTTTTCGCCGGGTCAGACTGGCGGGAACGATTCATTTCTGCAGTATAGCCTTGGTATTTTCTTTTTACTATTCGCGATCATTCGCTGCTGGCTGATCCTCCTGCCTGCGACAGCGGTCTCGAGGGATTTCGAACCGCTCCGATGGGTCGCAATAAGGGACACAAAACCGGGAGTCCGAAATATCATGTCTGCAGTTCGGCGCCTTGCATGGCGATACTCGATTTTCCCCCTCACAATTGTGACCCTTATCGAATCCGCTGTTATTTTCCTGGCAGTTTATAGACCCGATTATTTCGGGTACGGCTCTGTCAGCGGAATACCGGGTATCCTTATCTCAATGATTTCAATCCTCATTCTGGGAGGAATTGTGCTTCTGCTCTACGGCTACGTGCTGACCGGACTTGCGTATCTTGGCGGTGCAATCAGCCGTGGCCGATGGGGTGCGATCCTTGCGGTGGTCATCCCGATGGCTATCATCCTGGCGCCTGTCCTGAAGGTGTGTTTTAGTGAGCCGACTTTCACCGACGTAATGCCGAACTATCCGTGGATGAACACGCGTTTCTCGCTCCTTGTGCCCGAGAATATGATGTACATGCTGTCTGCCGGATTTTCAATGTTCCTGTTTGTTCCGTTTGGGATCTTCGCATATTGCCTGGGAGTACCGGGATTGGCTTTCTGGAGCCTTTTTGGAAGTGTCGTCACCTTGAAGTTTGGGCAGGGATTGCATTACGCAGATGCTCCTATATCCGCTCGCGATGCTATTCTTGCCCGATGGAGTCGGGAATTTGTAGGTTTGAAAAGCAGGCTAAGC
>JAPKYR010000065.1 GCA_026394215.1 bacterium | reverse complement strand
TTCTTCCGGAGCCTTGTCGATCTCGTCGAACGATACAAACTTCGCGCGACCCTCCATCGCAAGCACCTTTGTTATCGATGTGGTCAGCGACGTCTTCCCATGGTCGATATGACCGATGGTGCCGATGTTTACGTGCGGCTTAGTCCTGATAAATTTTTCCTTAGCCATCGCCGTTGGCTCTCCTTCAACACTTTTTTGTTTTTATTAATCCTGTTCGTGTTGAGACTTTCAGTATTTTTCTATCAAGATATTTTTATAATATCAATTCTTTATCACTGCGACGCATTTGTCTTTCCATTCTCTGTATTTTCAAGCTTCGTTATCTCAGACATGATATCGTCGAAGAACGGTATAATCGTCTTCGCCAGGTTCACAGATACCGGACGGTATTCCGCGAATTCCGCCACCGAACTCGCCCGACCCTGGGAATGCGATCTCAGGTGGGTAGCATATCCGAACAACTGCCTTAACGGAGCCATCGCGATCATATTCACAGTCCCGTCGCCGCGGGTTTCAACTCGTTCAATCATGCCCTGACGACCGCTTAAATCGCCGCTTATCGACCCGAGGTATTCCTCCGGAGTCTCTATGTCCACCTTCATCACAGGTTCGAGAAGTATCGGTCGCGCCAGTTTGCAGGCTTTCTCGACCACTCTCGATCCCGCGATCTCGAACGCAAGGTCGCTTGAGTCGACTTCATGATAACTCCCGCCAACCAGCCTGACTTTCAGATCCACCATCGGGTATCCCGCGAGAATTCCGCTTTTAAGTTTATTGTTGACGCCTTTTTCAACCGACTTTATAAATTCTTTAGGAATCTTGTCTCCGCCAACCTGGGCTTCAAACTCGATCCCCTGGCCCGATTTCAGCGGTTCAACCTCAAGCTCGACATCCGCGTACATCCCGCGCCCGCCAGTCTGGTGGGAGTATTTGTCACGGACTTTCACTTTATGGGTTATAGTTTCCTTGTACGCCACCTGCGGATTTCCAACACTCGCTTCGATTCCAAATTCCCTTAGAAGGCGATCGACGATGATCTCCAGGTGAAGCTCCCCCATCCCGCTGATGACTGTCTGTCCGGTATCCTCGTTAATCGATGCCCTGAAAGTCGGATCCTCATCCGCGAGTCTTTTAAGCGATGACTGAAGTTTTTCGCTTTCAGCCTGGCTTTTCGGTTCAATCGCGATTGTGATCACTGGCTCCGGAAGGAACATGCTCCCAAGCGCGATCTGGTCCTTCTGATCGCAGAGTGTGTCGCCCGTGGTCGTAAGTTTGAGGCCGACAAGAGCGGCAAGCTCTCCAGCCCTCAGAACATCCACCGGTTCCCGTTTGTTGGCGTGCATAATAAGAATGTTATTCACTCTCTCACGCTTACCAAGACGGGGATTCATTACGACCTGACCCTTCTCGAGCGTCCCGGAGTACATCCTCACGTAGACAATCCGCCCCACATGGGGATCGGTCGCTACCTTGAACGCCAGTGCCGCGAGCGGTTCGTCCGGATCGGCATTCCGAATCACGGGATGCCCGGTGTGCGGATGAATTCCTTCCACCGGAGGAATATCCAGCGGACTCGGGCAGTAATCGATAACCGCGTCCAGCAAGGTTTGTATTCCCTTGTTCCGAAACGCGGTGCCGCAGAGTACAGGAGTGAATAATCCCTTGACCGTTCCGTAACGGATCGCCGCTTTCAGCGTGCTTTCCTGAACCTCGCCCGCGAAATACTCCTCCATCACTTTTTCGGAGGTTTCGCCAAGACGGTCGATCAGTTTCTCGCGCCACTCATCAGCAGAAGCCTTTAAGTCAGATGGAATCGGGACTGTCTCAATTTCCAGCCCCGCTTCATCGACCCACCGGTGGGCTTCCATCCTCACGAGGTCAACAACCCCCGTAAAATTGGACTCACTGCCGATCGGAAGCTGGATCACAAGAGGTTTTCCGTGGAGACGTTTTTCGATTTCCCGGACAACGCCGAAGAAATTCGCGCCGGTACGGTCCATCTTGTTTACAAAACACATGCGTGGGACCTTGTACCTGTCCGCCTGACGCCATACGGTTTCACTCTGGGACTGTACCCCGCCTACAGCGCAGAAAACCGCGATTACGCTGTCAAGCACCCTCATCGACCTCTCCACTTCCATGGTGAAATCCACATGGCCGGGAGTGTCGATGATATTTATCTTCACATCACCCCACTGCACCGAGGCATTTTTGGAAAAAATGGTAATTCCCCGCTCTTTTTC
>JAPKYR010000166.1 GCA_026394215.1 bacterium | reverse complement strand
AATTGCGGTGGTCATCGCAAACGCTCTGAAATTTTTTGATGGAGACAGGTATCACCTTTTCGCCTGGTGTGTCATGCCAAATCATGTGCACGCTATCCTTAAGCCGCTTGGGATCAATAAATTGCCAGAAATTCTATATTCCTGGAAATCATTCACATCCAAGGAGGCCAATAAAATTCTTGGAAGGTCAGGCCAATTCTGGCAGACGGAATATTTTGACAGATTGATCAGGGATCCAGATGAGTTCGAGTATTCAGTACCATATGTTCTAAATAATCCGAAACAAGCAGGATTATTAAATTGGAAGTGGGTAGGTCCGTAAAACGCGACTCCGGCGCGTTAATCCGTAAAACGCGATTCTAGCGCGTTGGGATTGAATCGATCAACGCGCCGGAGTCGCGTTTTACGTATGTGCCGGAGTCGAGTTTAACAACGGCAACGCGCCGGAGTCGCGTTTTACGTATGTGCCAGAGTCGCATTTTACGATCCGCGCTTCAGATTATTGTCTGAATGTCGTATACTTTCCTCACTATATTTGCCCGGAGGTAAAATTAAGCTTATGCGTTACGAATACTGCGTACAGGAAGTGTCGGATGTGGCATGGCAGGAGATTATGGATTCGGATGAGGTCGACATGTCGAACCAGCATCTGAATAAATGGGGCAGACAGGGCTGGCAGGTTGTCTGCATCGTCCCCAAATTGGAGAACGGTACGACTGTCGGCTACGGGATCGTCTTCAAGCGGGAGATAGAGGACGGTGCGGAGCCAAAGGGTTGCGGGAAGTAGGGAATGATAGCAATAATCTTGTAATAGTATAAATAAAATTCTGGCGGAGAGAGTGGGAGTCGAACCCACGGTGCGACTTGTGATCGCACACACGCTCTCCAGGCGTGCGCCTTAATCCACTCGGCCATCTCTCCGCGCTTGTGGAATATTCCCGTCCTGGAAAGGTATATGATTTATATCTTATAAGCGGATGATTATCAAGTAGCGGGAAAGGGGACACCTTGTTTTTGCCTGTTATATTCTTGACTTACGCTAACTCCTCGCCAGGCAAAAAAAGGTGTCCCCGTGATTTAAAATTTTAAAAATCCCCCGACATTCATTGCCAAACCGGACTCTCTGACATATACTCTGAAACACTAAACGTATTTCACGCACTCGGAATCCCGCCAGAATTATTAGCGAGCTGGATAATATGTCCACAAAATTCTGCCATCTTCATCTCCATACCGAATACTCGCTCCTCGACGGTGTGATACGTATCGCCGATCTGGTCAAAGCTGTGAAAATGAAGGGCATGGATGCGGTCGCGATAACCGATCACGGCGTAATGTACGGCGCGATCGAATTTCTCGACGCCTGCAACAAAGAGAAAATCAAACCGATTATCGGATGCGAGGTTTATATCGCGCCGGGGAAGCGCCAGGATAAATCAGCCGAGGGAAAAGGCGGTAACAGCCATCTGGTCCTTCTCGCGATGGATCAGACCGGCTACAGAAATCTCGCGACATTAGTGAGCCTTGCATACAAGGAAGGTTTCTATTATAAGCCCAGGCTGGATAGCGACCTGATTGCGAAATATTCCGACGGACTTATCGCGCTGTCGGCATGTTTAAAAGGCGAGATCAACCAGTGGCTTTTGTCGAATAGAAAAGAAAAAGCGGTCGAGGTCGCTGAGATCTATAAGGGCATTTTCGGGCCGGACAGATTTTTTATCGAAATTCAGGATCACGGGATCGATGAGCAGAAACGCGTGCTCCCGCTTCTTGTCGATCTCGCGAAGACTACCGGTTTGAAAGTTGTTGCGACAAACGACTGCCATTTTCTCGAACCGGACGATCATTATGTGCAGGACGTCATGATATGTGTGCAGACCGGGAAAAAACTGCAGGACCGCGACCGTATGCACGCGTACACGCGTCACCACTATTTGAAATCAACCGAGGAAATGTTGGAGCGGTTCAACTGGATTCCGGAAGCTATAGAGAATGCAGGAAAAATCGCCGAGATGGTGGATTTCAACCCGGCGCTCGGGAAGTCGTTTCATTTTCCGGAATTCACGATATCGGATAAAAGCAGTCCGGAAGGATTCCTGAAAAACAGGGCAAGGGACGAGCTGAAAATCAGGATGAATAATGACGTTCCCGACGAATACAGGGAGCGTCTTGATTTCGAGCTTAATGTAATCTGCGACATGGGTTTCGCGAGTTATCTTCTGATTGTCGCGGATTTTGTGAAATGGGCGAGGGATAACGATGTGCTGGTCGGTCCCGGACGCGGGAGCGCGGCGGGATGTCTTGTGAGTTACGCGCTCGGAATAATCGATATCGATCCGGTCCTGTACGGGCTTCAATTTGAGCGATTTTTAAATCCTGCGCGAAAGAGCATGCCGGATATCGATATCGATTTCGATCCGGTCGGTCGCGCCGATGTGATCGATTATGTCACGAAGCTCTACGGCGACGACCATGTCTGCCAGATAATTACTTTCAACAGGCTGAAGGCGAGGGCGGCGCTTAGGGATGTCGGGCGCGTGATGGATATCCCGCTTGGCGATGTCGACCGTATTGCGAAGCTTGTCCCCTTCGGTGAGGACTTGGATTTTGCTATTAAGAAAAGTCCTGATTTCAAACGTGAATATGAAAAATCGGAGTTGGCGAAAACATGGATCGACACCGCGAAACGTGTCGAGGGTTTCGCGCGGAACGCGAGTGTCCATGCGGCGGGCGTGATAATATGTAAAGACCCGATCTGGGACCATGCGCCTGTCCAGACTATGGAGAAAGCATCGGGAGCGGTCTGCCAGTTCTCTATGGACGACGCTGCGAAGGTCGGGCTTGTCAAAATGGACTTCCTCGGTTTGAGGACTCTGAGCTATCTTAATGCCACATGCGAGAATGTTAAAAAATCTCGTGGGATTGCAATTGACCTTCTTAAAATCCCGCTCGACGACAAGAAAACATACAAGATGCTTTCAAAGGGAGACACGCTTGGCATCTTTCAGATGGAAGGCGGCGGGATGCGCGACCTTCTCATGCAGATTTCCCCGGACAAGATTGAGGATTTGATCGCGACACTCGCCCTGTTCCGTCCGGGCCCGATGAAGAATAACCTTCATACATCGTACGCAAAACGCAAAAATAAAAAAGAGGCCATTAAATTCAAGCATGACCTTCTGAAACCCATACTGGGAGAGACTTACGGGGTTCTGACCTACCAGGAGCAGATTAGTTTAATTCTTCAGGCGCTTGGAGGACTCGACCTTGGCATCGCGACTATCGTTATGAAATTGATCAGTAAAAAGAAAGAACCGGCCGAGATCGCGAAGTATATGGCGGAGTTTCTGAGTGGCGCCGAACAGAGGGGAGTCAATCGGATCATCGCGTCGGAAATCTGGAAAGAGATGGAGGCGTTTGCTGAATATGGTTTCAACAAGGCGCACTCGGCATCATACGCGTTAGTTGCCTACCAGACCGCTTATATGAAGGCGAATTTTCCGCTTGAATTTTACTCGGCGTATATGACGTCGGAGATGCACAATCAGGACAAGATCGGGCTTATCTGCGACGAGATGAAGCGGAAGAAAATCATGGTTTATCCTCCCGATATCAACAAATCGTTTTCGGATTTTACTGTCGAGGGAAAGGGTATCAGATACGGACTTGCTGCTCTCAAGGGAGTCGGGCATCAGGCGGTGGAGTCGATTGTCAAAGCAAGGGAGGAGAAGGGGAAATTCGAAAACATTTTCCAGGTTGTGTCGAACGCCGATATCCGGCTTTTAAATAAAGGTGTTCTGGAATCGCTGATTTGCGCTGGGGCTTTCGATGGACTTCAGGGGAATCGGAAAAGCAACCTTGAAAAAATCGCCGACGCGCTGGATTATGCCAAGAAATTACAGGACGATGAATCGAGAGGACAGGTGGGATTATTCGGAGGGGCGGCGGCAATGTCGTCGGGTCCTTCGATGGAAGTTACCGGGGAATATTTGCCCGTTGAGTTATTGAGGCTTGAGAAGGAATCGCTTGGGTTCTATCTCTCAAAACACCCGCTCGATTCGGTATGGGAGAAAATAAAGGGTTACACGCGTCAGAATATTAATGACCTTGTCGAGTTGAACGACGGAAACTCGGTGCGTGTCGGGGGAATGTTCGGATGGGTGAGCAAAAAAATAACGAAAACATCGATGAAGTATTACGCGAAATTCGGGCTTGAGGATCTGACTGGAAAGATTGATGGGATAATATTTCCCAAGTCATATGAAAAATACGGCGGACTGGTAGAATCGGAAGCGTTTGTGCTGATTAAGGGGAAATTGAAAATCGAGGAACTTGAGAGTACGGAAGATGAGGAGCAGGTGAGGAAGCAGGTCGAATTGATCGCGGAGGAAATCTGGCGCTATAACCCCGAATCCGAGCATTGGATACAGCAGAGATCGCCGACGGAGATGGCCGAGGTCGATGTTCCGCTTGTGGACATGATTATCGAGGACGACAGCATCCCGCCCTTAGAGCATGTCGAAACAGAAACAACGGGCATGCCTTTTGTCGATATCATTCTTGATCTCGAAACGGCCGATAAATCGGGCATGAAATCGCTTAAGAAGTTACTATTGTCCAGAAAGGGACAGATCCCGGTGCGATTCAGGTTTCCGCTTCAAGGACGCGATGTAATCATTAAAACCGGACCGGAACATGAGATTGTTTTCAGCGAGGAATTGAAAGAGGAATTAGTCGCAATACCGGGTATTCAGGATGTGAGGCTTGACTCGGGATCGAGGGCGTAATGGTCCCCCGATGTTTGCTGTTTTTCCGATAATGTATAATAATAATAGACAATACATTACCCCACCGGATTCGGTGGGGTAATAATTTCAATAATAGTTTAGGGGATGCAAAATGCATGCCGTAAGGTTGCCTGAAAAAGGGCGAGTTGAGCAGTGGGAAACCCGCAAGACCAATCAGATAACGATCGGGATCGTCGGGTCCGGTGGTGATGGCGCGATTGCAGCCGGTGAAATAATGGCGTCGGCTGCCGCTCACGAGGGCCTGTATTGTATTCTGACCAAGAGTTATGGGGCCACGATCCGTGGCGGCGAAACCAGCGCGCGAATCCGCCTCGGGGCAAACAGAGTTCATTCGCAGGGGGATAAACTGGATGTCCTGGTCTGTTTCAGTTGGAAGGATTTTCAGTTATTCAAGGGCGAACTTGAGCTGAAGGACCAGTGTGTGATCCTGTATCCGGAAGGGGATGTAATACAACCGGATCAGCTTCCGATCGAACCGGGGCTTCATCCAACGGTAATCAGGGTTCCGTTCATAAAGCTCGCTAAGGAAGAGGTCGGCAATGAGCTTACGAAAAATATCGTCATGCTTGGAGTGCTCGCCGAGCTTTTCGACCTTCCGAAAAAGGGGCTGGTCGCCGCGATTCATCACAGATTTGAGCGTAAATCGAAAGATCTGATCGACTTAAACCTTAAAGCTTTGAATATAGGCAGTGAGTACGCGAAAAATAATATTCACGAGAGTCACCCGGTGAATTTTTTCTATACTACCTCCCCGCCAAAATTATTGATGACTGGAAATGAGGCAATCGCGATTGGGGCATTAAATGCCGGTTGCAGGTTTATGGCCGGATATCCGATCACTCCAGCTACAGAAATTATGGAAAGCCTGACGCGCCTGATGCCGATGTATGACGGCACGGTCGTGCAGGCCGAGGATGAGATCGCGGCGGCGGCGATGGTGATTGGAGCGAGTTTCGCTGGGGTCAAAGCCATGACCGCGACATCCGGACCCGGCGTCAGCCTTATGCAGGAAATGCTCGGGCTTGCGGTTATTGCTGAGATTCCGTTTGTTCTGGTGAATGTACAGCGCGGCGGACCGGCGACAGGAATGCCAACGAAAAGCGAGCAGGCGGACCTTATGCAGGCGATCTTCGGCTGCCATGGGGACGGTTTCAAGGTGGTGCTCGCGCCGTGCGATGTCCAGGATTGCTACGATATTATCCAGTACGCGTTTGCGATTGCCGAGAATTTCCAGGTTCCGGTAATAGTGCTTTCCGATCAGTTTCTTGGACAACGAAAAGCAAGCTTCACGACGTTATTTCCCGATCATATCGAGGTCGCGGAGCGGAAACTTCCGACGGAGACCGACCTGGAAAATTATTTGCGATATAAAATTAGTAAAACCGGGGTCAGTCCCATGACCCATCCGGGGATCGAGGGCGGCGAATATCTCGCGTCCGGGATTTCCCATTTGGAAAATGGATACCCGACGTCGTCATATTTCGTCAATGAACAACAGACCCAAAAGAGATACCGGAAAGCGTCGCGCATTATCGAGAAATATCCCTTGTGGCATTATTACGGACAGAAAGGCGCGACTCTCGGGCTTCTCGGATGGGGCAGCACGAAAGGCATAATCAGGGAAGCCGTTCATCTTTGCACTACGGCCGGAATAGATGTTGTCGGGATGGTTCCGAGAATCCTTCACCCTCTGCCGATAGATGAACTCCAGGACTGGTTTTCGACACTCTCGAATTTGATTGTGATTGAGATGAGCTATTCCGGGCAGTTTCTTCAGTATCTGAGAAGCCAGATGAAATTGCCGTCGACACTTGTGCACTATAAACGAAGCGGCGGGTCGCTGATCCCGCTCGGGGAAATCCTGAATCTCATAATAGAGCATTGCGAGGAGTCGGTAACCCCGGAGCAGAAGCGGATTGTCGATCCGGAAGGGATTTTCGATCTCGATAAATCACCGACAGTCAGCATGCATTTAAGGGGTGACATTTATGAGCTCTAATGAAGATCAAATTATGGAAAAAGAAGAAACCGGGAATACAAAAAAGCCGGGTTATTCCGCGAAGGATTACAAAAGCCCATTGAAACCTATCTGGTGCCCGGGGTGTGGGGACTTCGCGGTTTTAAATGCGCTACAGCAGAGTTTTGCCAAATTAAGGCTTCCAAGGCATAAAGTAGCAGTAATATCTGGGATCGGATGCTCGTCACGAATTCCGGGATATCTGAGTACATACGGGTTTAACTCACTTCACGGACGCGCGATCCCATTGGCGATAGGCGTGAAATTGGCAAATCCAGACAATACTGTTGTTGTTGCCGGTGGCGACGGGGATCTCTTTTCAATCGGCGCCGGGCATATGCCCCATGTCGCCCGAAAGAATATAAACCTGACAGTGCTCGCTATGGACAACAGGATTTACGGATTGACGAAGGGTCAGATGTCTCCTACCACCCCGCTCGATACATATACTTCGACAACAGCATATGGGTCTTATGATCCCCCGGTAAATATGGTGAAATATGTGCTTGCCTACGGAGCCGGATTTGTTGCCCGTGCATTTTCGGGAAATTTGCCGCTCCTGACGTCGCTGATTATGCAGGGGATTGAGTACAAGGGCTTTGCATTTATACAGGTGCTGTCGCCATGCGTGACATATCGAGGGAAGGCTGAGTACGATTCAATCCGTGAAAATTCGGAAGTACTTCCTGACACCTATGATCCAACCGACCACAAATCGGCCTGTGAAATCGGAGACATCGAAGATAAGCAGTATCTCGGCCTCATTTACAGGAATGATAATTTGATCCCCTATGAAGATCGCATTATAGAAATGCGCAAGCATGCTCAAAAGGGAAAGGTAATCCCAGTCGGGGAATTGATAAATCTGTATAGGACGTAGGGTGAATCAGTTTTGCACACAATCGTGGCATGCGACTCTGGCGCATGAGTGGATTATTTATTCCACACGCGTCTGGCGCATGAGTGGATTATTTATTTGACAAACCATGTCCGGTATATTTCGTCCGTTAAAAACGTGAGTTTATAAATAGAAACTCGACTATTGCTGCGATGTTGATAAAAATGTGAAGCACTATCGGGATTAAAACCGACCCGGTCTTGTGCCTTACCCAGCCGAAATACAGCCCGTCGACAAGGATCATAAGAATGTCCATAATGTCGTAGCTGAAATGAGCGGCTGCAAAGAAAATTGCCGTAAGAATAACAGCGGCTATTGGACCAGGTTTGGCGCGACTGATTCGATCGAACAGCAATCCCCTGAAAACCAGTTCTTCCGCAATCGGACCCAGTAGTCCTATCTTCAGAATTCGAATGCCTGTGATAAACCCCTGATATACCCAGACATTGCCTTTAGCTAGTCCCAGTCCGAAGTACCCTGCTTCCATAATGAAAAAGATCGGTAAGTACAGGCCTATCCAGAATAGAAAAGTCCTGGAATCCGGAACAATCAATCCGAGCGTTTCGCGTACCGGAAGTTTCCTGAATTTGCATGCGGCAAAAACGATCGCTATCGTAAACAATGTTAGAGCGATTTGGATCAGGTTCTTTCGAAGCGAATCATCCATGAGCTCGAAGCGTGAAATTCATTAAGGTTTTCCCTTTTAATTTTTTGTATCTCCTCCTAGAGATTGAACGTTATTCAAGATCAATTACTACTTCAAAAATGTCAAATGCCTGATGCGACTGCTTATTACCTTCTATGTATTTGTACCAGGATCCATATCCAATACACTGATAAATGCCATCGGACCAATACCCGAAGTTATTTTGATTAGCGCATCTGATATGATCCGTATCCGGTGAGTTACAGTCGCTTAAAACTGTGCCCGCTGGATCCATGAAGTAAGAGTCCGTCATAGTTCCCCCATCAAGGTTAGAATTGGGCCAAGTACCTTCCAGAATATACCATTCATCGAATTCGACACGGCCTTCTTCTATCTGGTGATCATACATGTTGCAGCAGTAGTAATCGGTGATCGGTTCGCCATTGTTATAGATTACATTAAACCTGAACATCTCTGGCTGATTAGCAGTGATCGGAAAATCATCGACGGGATTGATAACCGGGGTGTTGATGGGCGGTTCCCAGCACACGTCAAGAGCATATCCCGCCTGTGAGGGACCAGTCGGCAGCGAAATGCGGAATGTCTTCTCGACGGTTTTTCCGCTCTCAAGCATATGCCGATCCTCGTTCGAGTAGAAGTTCAGGTACGCATTCAGGTTCGCCGTTGGCGTTCCACCGAATGCGTATTTTACCTCCCAGTACTTAAAAATCGGCAGGTCGGACCCGGAATCGTAATCGGGGCACCAGAAATAGGTGTAGCCGTCGGCGTTCAGTACTTCCGGATCCCCCATGAGCCGCCATGACAACCGCCAGTCGATTGGATAAAGCGGGAACTTATGGATCATCACCGGTATCACATGCGATCCCTGGAACATGAGTATCAGCTTGGGATCGAAAACCGTAAGTTCAGGATGGTTCGGGAACGGATGGGTAATTTCTATCGATAGATTAAAAGTGCCGTCACCGTTTTTTGACACGCCCGTAATCAGCACGCAGTTATCGCACGATGACTCGAAAAATTTCAAAATATTCAGGTGTATCCCACCAAATCGGAGCGGTACTAGTTCCACTGTTTCATGGTCTGCATCGAAATATAGATTCCCCGCAGCCCATAATTTGTGTGGATCGGGATAGGCTATATCACCGCCCATTGTGGTCTGCAAATCCCCGGTATTGATTGAGGGGTCAACCGTCACTCCCGGCGCT
>JAPKYR010000047.1 GCA_026394215.1 bacterium | reverse complement strand
TACTAAAGAGGAAATGTTCAGCGACGCGACCAGCGAAGAGTATAGGTCATGGCAGAAGTTGGAGCGAATCGCTCTAGTAATTTATACCGTAATATGGATCCTGTTCATGATAGAATCTCTCATTGGAATTGCCATCGGTGTCCAGATTCAGATATCTTTAGTTCAGGTTGACTATGAGTCATTTAGGCGGTTCAGCCATATGGGCTTAAGCGAGGCCATGGGTCGTATTGTATTTGTACTTGGAGCGCTCGTAGTCTTCGTGGGTTTGTTTATCGAAAGAGCAGCAAAGTTATTCGGAGAGAAAGTCGGTATCGACTGGCCGGGACGGGTCGAGGAAGCACTTAACATCGGTCCTGCGCCGGACATTACCGAGGAAATGTTTAAGGGAATGCCGAATTTTGGACCTAAAAAAGAAGAACTGAAAATCATCGAGAATCCCAATCAGGATAAGACATACATATTGGCGATCGATCCGGGACTAAATAAATGCGGGCTTGCGGTACTTGATTCGGATGGCCGGATAGCGGCAAGGGTCTGGTGCAAGAGAAATCGTCTGGAAGATATCCTGAAGGACCTTATAAGTCAGTACAAACCTTCGAAAATAGCAGTCGGAGATGGGACCGGGTCGGCGGAGATTGTCAAAATGGCAGAGAAGCAGTTGCCAGGTAAAGTAAAAATGGTAAAGGAGAGAGGAATAAAATACTTGGCACGTGAATTAAGTTTGAATGAGTCAACGCACCGAGGCTTTTCACTTTGGTTAATGAAAAAACTCCGGTCGGATCTGACGGATTTAAGCGCATGGGCAGCAGTGGTGATAGGGAGAAGGTTTATAGGGATAAAATAGTCGCGTTTCCGAATTACGAAATTTTGCCATGCACCTAAACTGCTTTCCCGCTTGCCTTTTTCCCTGATTTGGGTTGTTTGTCAGTCTTCTTCTGTTTGCGCAACTGATCTAACTCCAGTTGGAATTGTTCTGCGCCTTTTCTAAAATACTCTATTTCCTCTTCAAGGGTAAGGTCCTTGATATCTTCGTAAATTTTTTCCTGCGCCTTTCTTTTCATCTCGACACAATCAAAGTCTTTCTTCATCGGAAATCACCCCCAATGATATACGAAAATATTATTTTGCGGCAGTTTCCTTCTTCTTTGCCTTAGTGTCTTTCGAATTCTCTTTTTTTGCACGCATCGATTCCATTTCCTGCCTGAAACGTTCACCGGCTTTGTTAAAATACTCGACTTTCTCGTCAGCAGTAAGGTTTTTTATTTCCTCGTAAATTTCTTCCTGAGCCTTACGTTTCATCGCCACTGCATCAAATTTCTTTTTCATAACTAATCACCTCTCTCGGAGTTAGAATGGTAATCGTCGGATAGCCAAGATTCAGGTTGACCGCGTTGAATGCCTGAATCTTTTCTAATTTTACCATATGCCTGAAGTTCCAGGAAATTATTGCATCTGCCCTTGTAACAGTAGCAACGGCAACATGAGCAGCATCATCATAATATTTTTCCGAGACAATTTTTGATGACATGTACGCATCAGTGAGATCGACCATTTCTTTAGAGACATCTATGGACTCAACCAGATTTCTTGGAAGGTTATTAGCAAATTGGACCACTTGCAAAGGAGCACGGCGAAGCTCACGCTCCGTTATTACCGATATCAGGATAATGTGCTTGCCCATTAGTGCTTCATCGAAAAATCGTTTTGATGCTGAAGAGAATTCATCATCAAATACGCCACCAATAACCGATGTGTCGGCGTAAATCCGGTTCTTCTTCATTTTGAAACCTCCTCGTTCATCCTCGAATAATTCAACTTACCTTTTTATTTCTCCGGCTCGTCAATCACCTTGCCCGGCATTGGGCGGCGTTTGCCGAGGAAGAAATAGCCAATGTCTTCGCGGAAGCCGCCAAAACGCAACTGCCACACCCTCCAGATCGCTTCAAATACAATCTTCTTCGACATCTTGCTGCCGCCCACAGTCCTGTCCGCGAATACGATCGGAATCTCGCCGACGGTAAAGCCCATCCGTTTCGCGCGAAAATTCAGGTCGATCTGAAACGAGTAGCCTTCGCTTCGGACAATATCGAGCGGCAGGTTTTCCAGCACTTTCCGTTTGAAACATTTGAATCCGGTCGTGCAGTCCCATAGCGGCATTCCGATGATGATCCGCACATAGAGGCTCGCAGCCATCGAGAGGATCAGCCTCGACAGCGGCCAGTTGATGATGGACAGCCGCCCCGCATAAAACCTCGACCCGATCGCGATGTCGAAATCCTTCGTCGCGTCGAGGAGCCTCGGGAGGTCCTTCGGGTCGTGGCTGAAATCGGCGTCCATCTCGAAACAATGCGTGTAATCCCGTTCCAGCGCCCATTTGAACGCCGCGATATATGCGGTGCCGAGTCCCATTTTTCCCGCGCGGTGAAGGCAGTGGACATTCGGATTTTTCTTCGCGATTTTATCGACAATATCGCCGGTCCCGTCGGGGGAGCCATCGTCCACGATCATAATTTCCCCGATCGGCAACGCACCGAGAATCTGCTCGATCAATCGGGCGATACTTGCTATATTTATGTAGGACATGCTTTCCAGCTTGTTACTGAAAACATGATGATTGCTTGCCTGAACGGGGACAGTCACACGGCTTCCGGAACAAGCAATGTCAGAAAACATCAACTTTATAGCGCCGGAAGCCGGATGACAGTCCCCTTCGCTCTCAGATGATGTCGTGTTTCAAAATACTCAATAATACTCGGCTTAGTAAATAACAAGCTGAAAAGCATGTCCTACATAAATTGAGTCGAAATCCATTTTTTCAACAGCCCCGGGAAAGCCGGCTGACCAGTTATGTCTCAGCCTTTCCGCCAAGCAGGTGGGTGATGGGACGAATAAGGAAGGGAAGCAGGATCAGACCGATAAATACAAGCAACCATCCGATTTTGTACGAGACAGGATCGTAGCAAAACCTAATTTCATGTTCGCCCTGAGGAACGACGATTCCTTTAACGATGCCGTCAGTCCGGTAAATTTTAACCTCGCTTCCGTCAACCCATGCGCGCCAGCCAGGGAAATATGTGTCCGAAAAAACAAGGTACTGATCCCGGTCGGTGCTCACATTCAGACGAACTTCGTCAGCCCCGTATTTCAGCACCTCAATTGAATGTTGCCTATCGGAAGGACGGGTCATTTCGAGAAGATCGGCGGGAATATCCACGTGCTCGATGCCGACCACGACAGCCTCGGATTCCGGATCGAAAGCCTGTGCTACGCTATATCCATCGTCGATAGTTTGTACCGGAATAATATTCGGGACCAGGAACCATCGCGGCTGCCATTCGGTGTTCTCATAAATGCAGAGATCGCCTTCCCATGC
>JAPKYR010000168.1 GCA_026394215.1 bacterium | reverse complement strand
TCATCATAAGCACCGAGCCCTGGTGGTCGCGCGCGAAGTAGCGGTACTTGTCCGCATCCGATTAGCCCGGCATTTAGCTCCTCTTGCCCGCGAGATAATCCACCGTGACGCCAAGCTCATCGTCAAGCTCCTGTATAAGTTTACCACCGGTGTGGTAGAAATAGGAGTCGTTGCTCGAAATATCCGTGCGTTTCCAGACACGCCCGACCGCGTCGTACTCGATTTTGTAATGTCGGGATTCTATTTTTTTGTTCGGTAATTGATGGGATCGAGGCATGAGTCATACATTTTTCTGTCTATCTCAATCCAATCCGTGCCGTTGATTCCCCGTGGATTTTCTACAGTAGGACTCACCGGAAAGGCGCATGCTATCTTGATCCACCGGTCATGTTCTGCGGATATTGCCCTGACCTCTTTCGCAACCTCCGATAAATCCTGATCCTGGCTGAAAATCAAAGCTACATCGAACAGATCGTGACGCGCCATACGGACAATATCCAGCGCGATACGTACATCGATCCCCTTTTCACGTCCAACAAGTGCGGTTATCTCCCTGCCATCTGGCAGAATTACCTTTTCATTTGAGTACCGAAGAGATCGCGAGAATGTTCTTATACCTCTCGATCCCATCACTTGAAGTTTTTGAGTCCAGAAATGGTGCCAAAGCTTATCGTCAGACTTATCAGGCATACCCGTATAGAAATTGACCTTCGCAAGATTCCATTTCTTTTTATTACAAAGAACACGGGCTAATTGAAGGGGATCATAATTCGGATAAGTATACCCGAAAGCTTCCTTGACAGCATGGTACAAGTTCTGGCCATCGAAGAAAGCATAAACTCTCTTATTTTCGGGTTCCCTACGCATTATGAAGCCTAAAATAAAATAACCCAGCAAGGGGCATGGTTAGCTGATCTCGCTGGGATCAATTCTATCTTCAATTTACCACACCCCCGTGATTCTGTCAACCTCTTACATATATAAAATAACCCAGCAAGAGGGCTTGCGCCATGTCCTGCTGGGATCAATTCTGAATAGAATTTACCACACTATAACCTCTCCGTCAATCTCATTCCTCCGGATATATCGCGCCGCCTTGGACTGACGCCGTCAGCAGATCGTGAAGGCTGGCCGCTTCGTCCGGGCTTAATATCGACACCCTCGGGTTTTTGCTGGATAACTTGAACTGCGCCTGCTCCCTCAGCTTGGAAATATATTCTTTGTGCTCGGCCTCGGCGACTTTGTCGCGACGTTCCCAGGCGCGTCTTGCGAGAAATCCCTTGTCTCCACCCGCAACTTTCGGGAACAGGTAATAACATAACTCCGATTCACGATCCGGGTATAATTCCTCAGGCGTGAATTCCTCCAACTCGGGAAGCGTGTAGTCGAAATCGGACGCATCGTACCTGATCTCGTCCCTCTGGCCGGTAATCTTCTCACGGAAATCGGGATCGATCGCGACCGGGGTCTTCCCGAATTCACCTTTCACAAGGCGCACATAATCGATGATATTGTTCTGCCATCGCCCGAATTTAACATTATTTACCGCCTGCACACCGACAATCTGGCTCGTTGGAGTGACAAGCGGGACGGATCCGCAAGCCTCGCGCACGACCGGAATTTCTTCAAGCACATCCTTCAACCTGTCGATCATCCCGAACGCCTCGAGCTGCGACAGCATGTTGGTCAGCATACCACCCGGCACCTGCGCGTCGCGGACAGCCTCATCCGCCGGTGGGAATCCCATATCGTCCTCGATCTTGTGCATGAGAACGGTCGCGAGATTCAAATCGCCAAGCGCGATCGCGACAATCACTTCGTCGACAAACCGTTCAAGCTTATCCGTGACTCTGAACGGCGCCGGAATAAATCCTTTGAAACTATCGAATTGAACTAATTCCTCTCGGATAGTCCTTAATTCGGTATCGATTTTGACGAAATTCGTTGTATCGAGCCCGTCATCGATTCCGAGACGTGTCGCGAAGAAATGCAGAAGCTCGACAGACGGATGCGATGATCCTCCGGCGAACGGCATGAAGCATGTATCGACACAGTCGATCCCGAGCATCATCGCGATCACGGCGGTTATGTGGCCGAAACCCGGTGTGCAGTGCGAATGCCAGTGGACAGGAACCGTGAGCGCGCGTCCAAGCGCAGGGATCAGTTCCCAGGCCATTTCGGGAGTCGCGAGACCGGCCATATCTTTGACCGAGACCATATCGGCGCCAAGCTTTTCGTATGTTTTGCAGATATCGGTCCAGTAATCGACAGTAAAAATCGGGCCGGTCGTATAACTGATAGCCGCGTCGACCTTCCCGCCCGCGTCCTTGACCGATTTCACAGCGACTTTCAGATTGTCGGGATCGTTCAGCGCGTCGAAAATCCGCATGATATCAAGCCCGCGCTGCAGAGCTGCGACCGAAAAATCGCGGATGATTTCAGCGGGATAGGGCTGGTAGCCGAATAAGTTCGCGCCACGGCACAGGGCACGGGTCAGACAGTGTCCCTTGCATGCGGCTGTTATCATCCCAAGACGTTCGAACGGATTTTCGTCGAGGTAGCGCATGCAGACGTCAAGCGTCGCGCCACCCCAGACCTCCATATCGTAGAAACCCGAGCGCGCGATGTCCTCGACAATCCTCGCGATCTGCTCGCCGGTCATGCGTGTTGCGAAAAGCGACTGGTGCCCGTCGCGAAGTGTGAGATCGTTAAACCTGACCGATTTCCCCTTAAGATTTGACTTAATCTCCGAAAGGGCTTTCTGCCTCAGGTCCATATATTCCTTTTGAATTTCCGCAAAGCTCATACAAAATCTCCTGGAAGATCGCGCGATGGTGATCCGTCAACCAATGGATGACACTTTAGTTGGATAGGTACGGGTTTGCAAGCCGGAAAAAATCAAAAATACAAACAATACAGATGGGTAAACCTGATCACCGGCTCCTCAATTTCGACAGCAGCCTCAAAAATTCGATATACAGCCAGACCAGAGTGACGATCAGTCCGAATGCGCCATACCACTCCATATATTTCGGCGCGCCGAGTTCCTGCCCCCTCTCGATAAAATCGAAATCGAGGACCAGATTCAGCGCGGCAATTACGAGGACAAGAAGGCTGAAACCGATTCCGATCCAGCCGTTGCCATGGATGTACGGGATCGCGACGCCGAACATTCCGAGTACCCATGTCGCGAGGTAGATCAGGCAGATGCTTCCTGTCGCGGCTATTATTCCAATCCGGAATTTATCGGTGACTTTGATAATTCCGGATTTGTAGATTGTCAGCATCACGAAAAGCGTGCCGAATGTCAGTCCGACAGCCTGAATCACGATGCCAGGATAGACGGTTTCCAGAAGCGCGGAGAGGCCGCCGAGGATCAATCCTTCAAGAAGCCCGTAGATTGGCGCGGTTATCCACGCCCACCGTGGGACGAACGCTGTCACGAGCGCGAAAACCAATCCGCCGATCGCGCCGCCGATCATCCATGGATAAACCGCACCAATTCCCGATGTGAGGAAGATCTTCCAGGTGAATGACGCGGACGCGACGACCATCAACAGAAGAAGGAATGTCTTGTTGACCGTCCCCTGGATTGTCATCGACGCTTCGCCGTAGGAGTTCTCGGCTGCGGTTCTGAATACATTTTCGTTGAGTGTCGGATTTGCTGTTCTCATAGGTTTGGTCTCTAAATGTTTATTATGCTTGATTGAGCCTTATTGTTTTTTTTATCCTCTCAGCAACTCATTCAGTACCGGTTCCAGAGGCTTCATCGCCTCGACTTCCCTCGGATGTCCAAGCACCGGACGCAGCGGGTCGTCGAACAATGGCAGAATCTCTCTATCTTTCCTGATTCTCATTGACTGTACTTTGTTGCGCTTTTCGAGTAGATCGTCCCAGTTGTTAAGACACCATTCAAGCGCGAGAAGTCCGGCCGCGCCGCGATTTTCGAGCGGTAAATAACCATCCGGCAGCGTTCCCTTGCGCGAACTTTTCATTCCGGTTTTTATTGAATCCCTTACCGAATCGAGGAGACCATGCATGATGCCCGTGCCGCCCAATGCTTCAACTTTTATATCGTCGCCAAGAATCGTGTGTCGCCAGTATTTATCGGCGAGGATATCGGTACTGTCCAGTCCGCTGAGGATCTCAGCCCTGACACCGACTAGCGCAATCGCAACGGGTAAGATTTTGGCGAAATATTCATCGGAGTAATTTTTAAACACATTCTGAAGCGCGTTCCGTTCCTGCAGAAACCATTTTGTCGCGGGGGGAAGGAATTTTCCCGTAGATCCCGTGTTATGATGGACGACGGCTTTTTCGCAGTACATAATAACTTCACCCATCAGGTGAAGCCGCCAGCCGAGATCGACGTCCTCATAGTACGCAAAATAATCATGGTCGAATCCACCGGATTTTTCGAATACCTCAGCCTCTATTGCGAAATTTCCGCCGCACGCGAACGGGATTTTTTTTAGTGTCGCAAATTCGTCCTCTTCCGAGGGGACATGGTCGCCATGCCCGGCCTGGAATCCCCATCCGATAAGATTCACCGACCCTCCCGCGAAATCTATCTTACTCCCGTCAGCGTTGAGAATCCGTCCTCCCGCACACATTGCTTCCTTTTCCTGAATTTGCCTGACAAGCTCGGACATCCATCCGGGCTGGATGATCATGTCATCGTTTACGAAAGCGAGTATTTTTCCGACAGATGCTTTCGCGCCGAGGTTGCACGCCCC
>JAPKYR010000268.1 GCA_026394215.1 bacterium | reverse complement strand
GGGGTCATCCGGATTTTCTGTATCGATGTAAATCAGGCCGGATGACAGCAGATAGTGACTATTCCCGGTCATGTCCGCGGTCGCGTCAACATTACCGGAAAGCTCCTGCTGCGAGGAAGTGTCGTCCGGAATTACAGGCTGGGAGGAATGTCCAGCGCAGCCGGAGAAGATGATCCCGAATAACATGCAAATCAGAATAAAACGCAGATAAGGATTAATCACCATGCCCTCCTTGAATACTAAACGAATATACCTGAATTATACCATAACAGGATTTATCAATGTTTAGAATATCTGCATCAGCACGATCCTGAATGTGTTTTCCTCGAAATCGTTTGCGTTGTTTAAATGATCGTCGAAATCAACCATGCTGACTGTTGTTTCAAGCGACCATTCGTTGCCAAGCATTATTTTCGCGCCCATTTCCAATGTGTTGCGATTTGAATTGAAGGTGGCTATGTCGCCGTTCGCATCGATCGCTTCCCACCTTGTCCAGATATTGTAATCCCGTGCGGGACTGTCATATCCCAGCCGTACCGAGTACCTTTCGGCGTCCGAAAACGAATTCCGTCCGGTGTATTTATTGTTAGTTGTCCCGTAATCAAGATTCATGGAAAATCCGCGCTGCCATCTTGATACAAGGCTGATCGTTAAAATTTCCTGCGAGCTGTCGCTTACCGGATTTGACGTATTATCCCGCTCTAGATTTCTCCAGTTGACGCGCAGGTTATGACGCCCTTCCAGGAAATTAAACGATTGTGTAAGCCCCAGGGTCAGCATATTGGTATTTTCATCCACCCGTCCCGGATCGCCGGGAGCCACATCATTCGTGCGATCCTGAGTGTCATATCCAACCGTAAGCGTCGGACCATTGAGATTGAAGCGGTAGTTAAGCTGTCCGCCATAACGTGTTGAAGCGGTAGTAAAAGCCAATGTATCGCCAATAGTGTTATGGAATTTCTCGTAATAAATCTGGCCTGTCAACGCTCCGCGCCAGAGATTTATTCGATCCTCCATACGCCATGTCTCGCGATCCGTCTGAAGCCCCAGCCTTCCGAGCGACCTGAATCCCGGATCGATCAGTTGCCAGTGCAATTTGAAAGTGTGCCCGGAGACACCATACTGGACTTCAACATCCTCGGCGGTTTCTCCGGATAAGTCCACCATTGCCGGATCGTCATAGTTGTAATCGGATGACGCAAACGATCCTCTTACCGCGCCGTTCCCATCGTCGAATTGCAACTGTGCGTCGATACTCCTCACAGTGTTGGAGCCGGGATTACCGCTTCCCGCGACATCCGCCGGATCCTCGTCGCCCTCAAGATATGTCACGCCAAGCGAGAATGGGCCGTCATCGAACAAACCGACTCTTGTAGCCCAGATTCTCTGTGCGCCGGTTCCGTGCTGAATCAAATTTCCGTCTTCATCGTATCTGGAATCAGTTTCGCGATGAACCTCGCCGTTGACAAAGCTCAGCGAGAATATCCCGATTCTTCCCCAGGCTGAAGCGCCGCGGACTCGCAAACCGTCCAGAACCATTGTTCCAAGACGCGTGGTAGTGTCGCCGACTGCCAGGCCGTAATCGTCGGTCGAGACGTCCATGTAATACCTGTCGCGGGTTTGCTGATATTTGCTTTCGTCGGTTGTAAGGTAAAAATTGAAATCGAAATCCGTGCCGCCAGTCCGTCCATTTCCGTTCAGATTGAAAATAGAAGTGTTTTCGGGTTCCTGTCGAAGCCTCGATCCGAGCCCGCTTAAATTGACGAATCCGGCATTGATACTCGCGCGTCCGGAAAGGTTGAAAAAGTCGGTGGAATATCTCGAAACGGAAGATAATGGCGGTTGGGAATAATTCGGGGTTGTGCCGAGATCGAATAGTCCCTGCGACGCCTGCGGAGCGGAAGACGCGCCGCCGGTAGCGACAGTGAAAGTGCCGTCGGCGACAAGCTGGTTCTCAAGACCGCCGACAATGGTCATGTAAACCTTGATAGTGTGCTCTCCCGTTGTCAGCATATAATCGGGATAGTAAGTGAAAGTCAGCGCATCGGGATCCCATCGCGCCACGACTGGTTTGTCGTCAAGCACAATAAGATAATAATACTCGGCGCCTACATAATAATCGTCAATTTTAATAAGAATCAACGTGTCGAGAGGAGGAACCGTTTCATTAAGCGACGGATGCAGTATTTCCGCAATTACCAACGGAGCGTCAGGGCTCTGATCCTGGGCAAGCGATGCCGAGGGCAGTATCGTAAGCCCGAAAATAATGGCGAGGAGTATTATTTTT
>JAPKYR010000060.1 GCA_026394215.1 bacterium | reverse complement strand
CCTTCCCGACCTGATGGATCTATTAAAGACGAACGGGATCATAGTCCTGAGTTTCTCGGAAGAGGAAACGGATCTGGAGGATCTGTTCATGAGAGTGACGAAGGGGATCGTGACGTAGGGGGGGGTGGATTCGGAAATACGGAGATTTGAGCAAATTTGTTTCCTTTACCCAGGATGCTCGTTTGAATTGCAACTTATTGCTGATTATACTTACGTTTACTGAATAGGATTCTAGGTTACCGAGGAATTGGATCGTGCGATTGCAGACCTACCATCGTTTTCGAGGAAAATTCGCAAAAGGCACCCTAGTATTAGGAGATGCACTTGAGTTCATGCAGTCCCTTCCTAAGGCCTCTGCAAGTGTAATATTCATCGATCCACCTTTCAATTTACATAAAAAATACAGCAAGTCTCAACCACTCCTTGATTATCGCTCAGACGAAGAATATTACCTTTGGATGAAAGCTGTCCTCTCAGAATCAATTAAAGTTCTGAAGCCTGGCGGGACTCTCTATCTTTATCATATCCCTCTTATGGCAATGAGGTTTGGCCAAGTCCTCGATGAGGAACTGGATTTTCGTCATTGGATCGCGATATCAATGAAAAATGGATTTCCTCGAGGTCGGCGTCTTTATCCCGCTCACTATGCTCTTTTAATGTTCACAAAAGGGCCAGCCGAATTCTTCACTAGACCTAAAATTGACCCTAAGCTTTGTCGCCATTGCCATAACCTAATTAAAGATTATGGAGGATACAGGTCAATCATCGAAAAGAAGGGCATTAATTTAAGTGATTTCTGGGAAGATTTAAGCCCCGTTAGGCATGCTAATCGGAAACATAGGGAGGCTAATGAGCTTCCCGAAGAATTATACCGTCGCGTTTTTGCTATTAGCGGAGCACCTGATGAGCTTTACGTTGACCCGTTTGCTGGTTCTGGAACGGGGGTATTACTAGCAGCACAATCAGGCATGCGGTTCGCCGCTTGCGATATAGTGGACTCCAATTGCGAGATAATACGTGACCGACTTGAGAAATTTCGGCATAACTAATTAAAAGGACCAAAGGCTAATGCAACAGAAATATGCAAGCGCTAAACCGCGTAAGCAGTTTTTCGTCCAAATGTTTACAAGGGATATTTCTCTTGAAGACTGTATCCTTGATCTCATCGATAATTCCTTCGATTCACTAATTAAGGTAAGCGATCTAGACCTTTCTGCAGGTTCATTAATTCCCACAGCGACAGCGCGTAAAGATAGACATATAAAATTGCCATCAATAGAAGTATCGTTTAACAAGCAATTCGTGGATCCTTCTGATTTTTCTGGTAAACCTGGCACATCTATAACTATAAGTAAATTACATCCTGAAATTCAAATGCGTATAGAAGAAGGAACGCTACAAAGAAGTCTGGAGCGAACAATTTCCCAAGCCTATACACTTTTTCTTGATGAGAAAGCCCGAGTCTTACTTAACGATAAAGAGGTTACTTCAAGTTTGGTTCGATTCGGGGAATCGAACGCGATTAGCTTTGGGAAACAATCGTTTCGTTTCAACGGTATTTCAGTTGATCTCTATGCTGGTTTAGCTGAGATGGAAAAAAACGATTGGGAAACCGCGAAAGCAGGATGGTATGTTATTTGTAACGGAAGAGTGGTGGTGGCAGCTAATAAAGATCAAATAACCGGATGGGGAGCTGATGATGGCTTACCGATATGGCACACCAAATATCGACTTTTTCTTGGATTAGCCTTTTTCAACTCTGACTCTCCTGAGCTTCTGCCATGGACTACATCGAAGAGAGGTTTAAATCGTGAATCGTCTGTTTTCATCCAGGCCAGAACCAGAATGATTGGAATATCACGCCCAGTGATTTCTTTTCTCAATAATATGTACAAATCCGATCCAGCTGAGAGCTTGCCCGAGCGCGAAATCGCCAGACAAGTCAAAGCTGTTGAGCATCAAGATTTAGTTAAAAGGCCTGAGTCCTCTTTCAAAGCCTCTCCGAAACGAACAAAGAAAACGACTAAACGGATACTGTATGAAGCTGAAGAAAGAGACATAGAAAGGATTAAAAGGCGATTATTGAAGCCAAAGATGACCAATGGTGAAGTTGGACGCCGTACTTTCGACTATTTCCTAGAGAACGAGTGCCCAGAGTGAACAACCCTGAAACAAGTTCTGTAAAAGTGCATTACGAACTTAGGCCTGCTAAGCAGGTTCAACGCCGTATGCTAATAGATTCATTTCTTTTACTTTCTGCGGCTGGATTTAACCTTCGCGATTATCGATATACTGGGCTTGGTGCAACATACTTTGTAGACTTTATTCTATTTCATAAATTGCTGGGAATTAATAGAATGTGCAGTGCAGAGCATGACCTTGGAGCAGCAAAGCGCGTAATTTTCAATAAGCCATTCGATTGTATTGAAATTGTGATGGATAAAATTGGTAATGTAATTCCCAGTTTAGATCAACAGTTGAAACATATACTGTGGTTGGATTATGATTTCCAAATTGATGGCGAGGTTATTACTGATATCAAGCTCGCTGGCGCCTACTTGACTGAAGGCTCAATATTCCTGATTACTGTTGATGTTGGAAATGAAGCAAAGGAATTCAACCGACCTGAGGAAATCCACAATTACTTTCTTGATCAGGCTGGTGCATTCTTAGGTTCAATGCACAGCACTGATGATTTTACAAAGGCTCAGCTGCCTCGGATAAATACAGAAATAATAAATCGTGCGATCAAATCCGGTCTTTCAGGAAGGAATTTGAAATTTATACCTCTTTACCACTTTTTATATGCAGATGGACATCAAATGCTGACTATTGGTGGAATCATAGGAGGGCTTAAAACCAAACGCACATTAACAAGAAGCGGTATTTTTAAAAATTTCTATATTAGGCAAGATTTGGATGGTGATCCGTATGAAATAAGAGTACCTAAGCTAAGCAGAAAAGAACGCCAATATCTCGATTCAATGATGCCAGCCACGGGAAAACAGAAAGAATGTGCATTTGAATTACCATTGCAGGACATAGAAGCTTATAAGGAGATCTATCGTTTCATGCCAGTCTACGCTGAACTACTACTCTAAGAAAAAAAAAGCAGATCATCGACACAGTCGACATCCGCTACTATTTTTATACCACGAAAATTTTAAATTTTCAATACTTATAAAACGGTATCCCCACCTCCCCCCTTTCGCACAAAATCCGATTAAATCCTACCAAGCACAAAATCCAGACCTCTCCGATATTATTTTGTGGCTCGAAATGGGTCACGGGAATAATTCATGATTACATTGACTAGATTTAATGGAAGCGCAGTGGTGGTCAATGCCGAGTTGATCAAGCTTGTCGAGTCGACGCCCGATACGATTATCACCCTGATCGGAGGGGATAAAATTCTCGTGAAGGAAACGGTCGCAGAGGTTGTCGAAAGAGTGATGGAATATCGTCGGCAGGTCTTTAAGAATTTAGTATTTTTCCGTCCGGAGGCTGACACATAATGGATATAGCCACCCTGCTGGGTTTTCTTATCGGTTTCGGCATGATCTTCTACGCCTGCATGGAGAGTTCCGAGGGCAATCTGATAATGTACTGGGACCCGATCGCCATGCTGATTGTATTCGGCGGCGGGGTAGCGGCAACGCTGGTAAGTTTCCCGATGGCACAGGTTATGGCAACGGTCAAAATCGCAAACAACGCGATGTTTACCAAGGTCAAGCCTTCGACAGAGATTATTTCCACTATGGTTTCGTTCGCGGAAAAAGCGCGCCGTGAAGGCCTTCTCACTCTTGAGGAGGACGTGTCGAAGCTGAATGATGCATTTCTAAAAAAGGCGTTAAGGTTGATAGTTGACGGTACCGACACTCAGATAGTCCGCGAACTTTTCGAAATCGAGCTTTCGTTCCTTGAGGACAGACATAAAGTCGGGCGCGATATGTTCGAGCAGTTGGGCATTTACTTCCCCAGTTTCGGGATGGTGGGAACCTTGAGCGGCCTGATAGCGATGCTTGCAAATTTATCGGATCCGTCGGCTGTAGGCGTGGGCATGGCGATGGCGCTGACCGCGACTTTCTATGGCGCCACTCTTGCGAACCTGGTGGCGCTTCCGATGGCGAAAAAGCTGCAGATAAGAAGCTCCGAAGAAACTCTCCGATGCCAGATTATTGTGGAGGGAGTAATAGCGATACAGAACGGCGAGAATCCAAGAATCGTACAGGAGAAACTTGCCGCGTTTTTCCCTCCGAAGATGCGTAAAAAAGAAAAAGAGGACGAAGAATAAGTGGCGAGAAAGAGGAAAAAGGAAGCGCATGGCGGCGGGGGAGTGCATGCTCCGGCCTGGATGATTTCCTGGGCGGACCTGACCACATTGTTGTGGGCATGCTTTGTCCTTTTATGGAGTTTTTCAACGCTCGACCTGGCCAAATTCCAGAAAGCGGCGTCAAGCCTGCATGGGGCGTTCGGAGTGCTTCAGGGCGGCGCGATGGTGCTTGAGCCGGGTGAATTTCCGGATCGCAATACCGCCACGACTGTAACCGCAGGCAGTAACAGGATGGATCAGATGCGGCAAAGAATTAAGGAAGAGGCGAAAGAGGAAGGTTTTGAAAATTCAATCAGCGCATCGATAAGCGACAAGGGTTTGACTATCCGGTTTGCAGATTCTGCACTCTTCGATCCGGGCAGTGTCGAACTGAAACCCGGAGTAATCCCGGTTCTTGACTATGTAGCGGGCGAACTTGCCGCAATTAATAACCCGGTCCAGGTCGAAGGACACACGGATACAACCCCGATAAATACCCCGAAATTTCCATCGAACTGGGAGCTTTCGACCGGACGCGCCATCACGATTGTGCATTATATGATTGAACAGGGGGAAATCGATCCGGTACGGCTGAGTGCGGCAGGATATGCATTTTATCATCCTGTCGCTCTGAACAATACACCTGAAGGCCGCGCCAGAAACCGCCGCGTGGATATTATCGTTCTCAATCCCGCTGAGGAAGAAGCTGTTTCGAACCATCAGGACGCATTGTCCTTTCTTGAGAGCGATGAATCAAGCGGGATAGTTATGCCCCCGGCTGATGAATCGGCAGTCTCGGCAGGTTCGAGCGAGGAAGAAGTTGTTTCGAACCATCAGGGCGCATTGTCTTTTCTTGAGGGCGACGAAAGCAGCGGGATAGTTATACCCCCGGTGGATGAATCGGCAGGTTCGAGCGATACGGGGGAAAATATGCCTGATGAAAATGATGATTCAACATAAAGCACGGAATAAAGATAGAAAAAGAGACCTCGCCCCCCGACCCCCTCTCCACAAGTGGAGAGGGGGCGGGGGGTGAGGTCAGCCAACAAGCACCAATTATATTTATCGTTAAAATTTTTAAGGGAGTTATAGTATCATGGCTGAAGACAGAAAAAAGGAAAAAGACGCTGAGGAGGAATCCGATAGCTCAAAAAGCGCTCCGGTCAAGAAAGGCGCGGGCGGCATGGGATTGATGATGCCCATGGTTATCGTCTGCATAGTTATCGGCCTTGCCGGACTTGGATTGGGCGGATATTCCCTTTTCAGCAATATGCAATCCGCAAAGGCTGCAACTGAGGAAGTTACCGATGAAGAAGCGGTACCGACCGAAGAAGTTCCAAGTGAGACTAATATTTATTTCGAGGAGTTTCCGGAAGGAATCGTCAACCTCGCGGTGGCCGAGGACAGCATGTTTACGTATCTCAAATACGGGCTTTCGATTGAAGTCGATGCCGAACCGACAATCGAAGAGCTTAAAACAATGCTGCCCAGGCTGACATCGAAGGTTTCTGAAATTATGAGCAACCGTTCATGGGCAGAAATATCAATGTCAGATGGAAGAGAACAACTTGGCCGGGAGGTCCTTGCCGGGGTAAACGAGGAGCTTGCGGAAGGCGAATGCATAGGGATTTATTTTACGACCTTTGTCGCGCAGTGATCATGAAGATTTGATGTTTCCGCACTATGCCTTAAGGGGATATTGCCGATATAATATTTACCGACCTCCTCCGGGAAGCCGGAAGTTTTCTTTGTCGGTATTAACAGGCTAAAAATGGCTGAGATCATCTCACAGGAAGAAATCGATGCTCTGTTGAACGCTCTGGATGTTGTTGAGGGTCCGCGCGATGTTGTTATCCCCAAGGGCACAAGACGCATCAAAGAATACGACTTCAAGCGTCCGGACAAGTTTTCAAAAGATCAGATCCGTACTCTTCATATGATGATGGAGGGATTCGCGCGTTCATGGTCGACGCTGTTATCCGGAAAACTCAGAAGCCTGGTGCATGTCGAAATCATATCGGTCGATCAGCTTCCATACGAGGAATTTATCAAGTCCACATTCAACCCTACGGTAATTTCCGTAATCTCGATGGAACCCCTCGAGGGAAGCGCAATCCTGGATATTTCACCCCCGGTCGCGTTCGCGATAATCGACAGGCTTGTCGGCGGTACCGGAAGAACCATGATGGCGGTCAGGGAACTGACTGAAATTGAAGAAGCCCTGATTGGCAATGTTGTCGGGGACGCCCTTAAGATTTTGAAAAATGCGATGGGCGACCTTATCCAGGTCAACCCGATGCTCGAAGGTATCGAATACAATCCGCAATTCACCCAGGTAGTCCCCCCGGGAGATATGACACTATTCATATCATTCGAAATGCGGATCGAGGATAGTCGCGGCATGCTTGGTTTGTGCCTTCCTCATATACTTCTCGAACCTATTCTTGGCGCCCTTTCCACTGAGCGTTTTTTCCGGCGCGCCAACACTCCTGAAGAAGAAGCTGTGGATCGCTCAATCCAGGTACTTCGGACTCTCGGGCCATCCCCACTGGATATCAGAGTTGAGATCGGATCGGTCGAACTAAGTATCAGCCAGATTCTCGACCTGGCGCCGGGCGATATTATCAAGCTGTCGTCGAGAATATCCGATCTGTTCAGGATTTATGTCGGCGATGATCCGTATCCCCGTTTCCTCGCAAGACCGGGCAAAATAGGAAGATTTATGGGCATTGAGATTATGGAATTTTATGAGGAGTAGATAATGGGTCTCTCTCAGGATGAAATCAACAGTATGATGAACGATAAACAAGGCGTCCTAAAGCCAATGGAGCCGGGTAATAAAGTGATACAAAAATTTTCTTCGCTGATGGCTGAATCAATGGAGAATATTATTCCCGTTCTAATCAGCTCTTCCGGCGAGATGAAAGTCGGCGCCGAAGCCTCAGCCAGAAAACAACTCGGTGAACTTCTTGAATCGCTACCCTCGAACAATACATATTTTGTCTTTTCGGAACCGGCACTGGCATCGTCCAACCTGATCGGCTATATCGATTTCAATATAGCTCTCGTCCTCAGCCAGCGTATGATGGGGCAGGAAGGCGGGCAAGAGCTTACCGACGCGCTTCTGTCCGCGCTTAACGAGGCGTTCAATAATGTTCTCGGGGCCTATGACAGCGCTCTCAAGGGAGAATTCGGCATCAATGTCGAACACGGCGATCTCAAATTTCTGCAGGGGTCTCCGGGCGATGCCGTCCCTGCCGGAAGCGGGCTGTCCGCCGGCACGATTGTCCGGCACTTCGCGATGTCCGGAGCGGTGGACGACATCTCTTTCAAAACAGGTTTGATTATAAGCGAGGCGGGAATGTCGGAAATTAACGAAAAACATCCGGATACAAAAAAAGCAGTCGAAGCGGCAGTATCCAGGACTGAAGAAATGGCTGCCGAAGCCGCGGACAATAAGGACGATAAGATAGAGCTTGAATCGGATCTGCTCGATGGTCGGCGACGCCCGCAGAAAATATCGAAAGTGGTATTTGAAGATCTGCAACCCGGAAAAAGTTTGGGGGAGACAAGGGGAATCGATTTAATACTCGATGTGCCGCTTGGCGTAACTGTCGAGCTTGGACGAAAAACGCTCTCCGTCCGGGAGATTCTTGCGTTAAATCCCGGCAGTCTGGTGGCGCTTGAAAAATTGGCAGGCGAAGCTGTGGACCTGTTTGTCAACGGCAAGCTTTTTGCGAAGGGTGAAGTAGTGGTAATCGATGAAAACTTCGGAGTGAGGGTATCATCTATTGTCACCACCAAGGAACGCCTGGAAAGTCTGACTGGCGGGAAGTGACATCCCTGACCTCACCCCCTTACTCCCTCTAAATTTGGAGAGGGGGTCAGGGGGTGAGGTTATATATCAATATCTGCCGTGTGCTCCCTCCGATCCCGCTATACCATCGTGGTTCGGTTCAGGTTCATTGTCCGGCTTGATGTCGGTCGTTGCCGGATGATCTACTTCTGTCTGCAAGGTCATAAGGAAAGCCACAACATCCGCGATTGTCGCTCCAGCGCTGTCGCCGCGCCAGGGGGGCATAATTACCACTTCCGGATGGATATTTCTCGGGTTATCGATCCATCGTGCCAGCCATTCCGGGTTTCGCCTCAAGCCCGTATCGTCGAGCGCCCAGCCATCCGCAAATCCCTCGCCTCCAAGTTTATGGCAGGCCAGGCACCGTCCGCGATTTTCACCGTAGAAATATTCACTGCCTGCATCGGCTTTACCCAGGTCCAGCCCCACGGTCGGATCGAAAGGCAAATCACTTTCCTCTGTTACTACGCTTGATTCCACTGCCTCGAGATTTTCCTCAGTTGCCGATGACGATTGACTCGATGGAGCAGGGGTCGCGGAACCGGTCTTTGTGCATGACAGGCAGAAAAAAACGAAAATCACAATGATTATTTGTATTGGCCGCATATATAAGTAAATGGTACCATAAAATCTCGCGAATCGATCTAACCAGCGACCGATCGCCAGATCATGCTTAAGCTTCTTAAAAAATTCCGATCAGAGATTATCCCCGGATTCGATCCGGACAGTATCGCCCTTATCGAAATTCTCGCGGAATTAATGTCGGACGGAAAAAAGATTCCTTCAGGGAGAAGGAAAATTAAAAAGTCTGACGCTGGGCGGATTGCCAGGTCCCTGGAACATGAAGGTATTCTGGAACCGATCATCAAATCGGGTCCCGAAATCCTTGGCTACATTTATGAATCTCTTCATGAATCTTATCCTGACGAGGTAAACAGCAAACAAACCGATCGACGGAAGGGCGGAGTTTTTTACACACCTTCGCACATAACCACCTTCCTTGTTAATTCAGCATTGGATTCCATCAAACGGGAACTCAAACTGCATCCACCGCGAATATACGATCCAGCCTGCGGCGGCGGGGCTTTTTTAATCGCAGCATACAGGGAATTGTTAAAACGTTATCCCGATTTATTTTCCGAAGAAAAATCCTCACCATTGATTTTCATTCATGGGACCGACATCGATCCCGACGCTGTCTATGTCGCAAAACTCGCTCTCTGGCTCGAAAGCGGCTGCGTAAAAACCGCATGGAAAATTCTCAACAAAAACATCCATGTCGGCGATTCGCTTAAGCAAATCGCCCCAAAAGAATTTGACCGATACGAAATAGTAGCCGCGAATCCCCCGTACAGGAATGTCAAACGCGGGATCGATCCCCTGACCATTGGATTCTGCAGTGAACATTATCGATCCGTAAAAGGCCAGTGGGATCTATCCGTGCCCTTTATCGAACTCGCTCTCGATCATCTTCTCGTACCCGGCGGCGCGATGGCGTATATCCTTCCGAATCCCGTGCTTCTTGCCGAAAACTACCAGCCCATACGTGAAATTATTCTTGAAAACGATCTTGTCATGTTCGGACCCGCAGGGAGGCCGTTCGATGATCCGGGGGTAGAAGCAAGCCTCCTTGTTGCGCGGAAGGGAAAGCCATCGAAAAAGAAAATCCATATCCTCGATGGCCGCACTGGCAAGATAAGAAAATCGGGCAGAATATCAAAGGACCTCATTTCAAAGCTACCGTTCAGGATTTTTTCTCATCTTGCCGACGATTCTTTAACACCGATCTTCAATTCGCTCGAATCGGGGACACTTGTCCGTCTGGGCGACCTTGTTAAATTCACGCGCGGAATCGAATGCGGAAAGCGGGACAAAAGAATTGTTAAAAATTCCCCGGAGATGACCTACGGTTTTCCGTTAATTGCCGGCGCTTCACTGAAACCCTTTTTTGTAGAAGCGGCATACCGATTTTCAGCCCCATCGGACAGGCTTGGCTACAAGGACCTGAAAGCAGGCGGTCTATGGGGCGGGAAATATCAATTACTCCTGCGGCGTGTCGCGGACAAACCTATATCCGCTGTCGCAAGCCCTCCATCCCTCGTGCTGAATACAATCTATGTCGTCCAGGCGCTCGAAGCCGTAAATCTCGATCCCTGGTCCGCTTCCGCACTTTTCAATTCATTTTTCTTCCGCGAGCTTTTCATAAAAATTTTCGCCTTCGATGACAAGCTGTTCCCGTACCTTAGAACATCCCAGCTTAAGCAGATTCCAGTCCCACAATCGGCATTGACAGACCGGGATCTGTCGCAATGGTCGAAAACTATCCATGCCATCATGGCAGAAAAATCGGAGACTCTCGACAGGGACGAATCGGGAATGTTGATTGAACAGATTAATGTGCGGGTGGAGAAATTATACGTTGAGGGAATGTAGTTTTATTCTTTAAACACAGCCGCTGCTTCTTCAACAGTCTTGCAGACCTTGAAAACGTCCCTGAGCTTCGTGATTCTGAGAAGATCGAGGATAGTGTCGTTCGGTCCGACAATGAGCAGATCGCCGGAGTTGTGCATGCACACTTTAAGCGATGAGACCAGATTGCCAAGACCCGCGGAGTCGATGAAATCTACGCTGTTCAGGTCGATAATAACCTTATAGTCTCCCCTGTCGAAAAGGCGTTGAATCTGCTCCTTTAAGTAGGATACGTTAAAGCTGTCCAGATCGCCGATCAGAGTAAGGACGGAAGCAGGCCCGAATGTCGTTTGCGTAATTTGCACGGTTAAAATAACTTAATCCAGTTAAGTTAAGGATAATCCGTAACCGATTTGAAATCAAGCTGCCGCACTACTAATTTGGCGGGAAAGAACCGTTCAGCCCCTGCCGATACGTATGGCGTCCTCTATTTCGCCGCAGAGATTAAGGGTGTCGTGGATTTTCAACTTCCTTAGAACCTGGTTTACCTTCTCATTTTTACTGACTACGATAAATTTTCCTTCATTCTTCCTGCATTCCTGGTAACAGTTTATCAACTCGCCGTTTCCGCTGGAATCAATATAACTAACCTCGTTCAAATCGACAATAATCCGGTACTCCCCATTTTTAAACAATCCTGTCAGGCAGTCCTTAAATTCGGTCGAGTGGCGAACATCGAAATCGCCGGCGACCGATAAAACCGTGAACGGTTCGCGCCTTGTTTTTATAATATTCAAAGCATCCTCCTTTGTCCAACAGCATGTATACAATCATGACCATACATGATGAAATTAAAATCAAAGAAAGGTTCAATCTTTGCCCCCCCCGTTGTTCCAAACATACATAACCCGCATCACTTATGATGCCGATAATCATCTTTTTCTTACGGGAACGACCGAGTTATTGTTGCCCTGCATATTATTTAAAGTATTAACTGTTCCGAATTATAGAGCACATATTCAGTTCTGTCAAATATTTAACAAAATGGCGCTTACATTTTTTTTCAATGCTTCTGACACTCGCGGTTCTTGACGGTTTATAGGTTGATTTTCGGCCTGATTGCGTTAATATTGTCTCTTCTTCTGCCAGGATGACCGACAGATCCAGCATCCTTTTCAAAGTACCCTGGAATTAATTATAAACTGGGTCCGGGAGAACACTCATCTGCAGCAGGGGATTATAAAATGTCGAATTAAACGCTTTCGATGCTCAGGAATGTCAAGCGAATGAGAAAATCTGGCTATCCCGACACCGAAAAATAAAAGGAGCTTAAAGTGATAGTAGGAATTCCCAAAGAGGTTAAGATTCAAGAGTACAGGGTCAGTATGGTGCCCGGGGGTGTGAAGAAACTTGTAGACCATGGTCACAAGGTCCTGGTTCAGAAGGGCGCAGGATTGGGCAGCGGGTTAACAGACGATTTATACGTAAAAGCCGGCGCCGAGCTTGTGGATGACATTAAGACTATCTATGAGCGGGCCGATATGGTCGTCAAGGTAAAAGAACCGATTGAACTCGAGTACCCCTTAATCCGGAAAAACCAGGTGATTTATACGTACCTTCACCTGGCGGCAAATAAAAAGCTTACAGAGAAATTAATCGAGACCGATTCGATTGACATCGCCTATGAGACCATTAAAACCCCCGATGGTTCACTGCCGCTTCTTACCCCGATGAGCGAGGTCGCTGGGAGATTTTCCATCCAGGTAGGCGCTACATATCTTCAAAAAGAAAATGGCGGCAAAGGAATCCTGCTCGGTGGCGTTCCGGGCGTACGTCGCGGTCGGGTAACGATTATCGGCGGCGGCGTGGCCGGTAAAAATGCCGCGAAAATGGCTATCGGTATGGGCGCCCATGTAGATATCCTTGATATTAACCTGAAAGTTCTGGATTATTTCGACGATGTTTTCGGAAATCGCGTAAATACTCTCTATTCCAATCCTGAAACAATCTACAATTCTGTGGTCAATGCGGACCTCGTCATCGGCGCCGTGCTTCTTCCCGGCGCGAAGGCTCCTCACCTGGTGACGGAAAAGATGGTTAAGGAAATGGAAGATGGCTCCGTACTTGTCGATATCTCTATCGACCAGGGTGGATGTATCGAGACTATGCATGCCACCAACCACGAGCAACCCACTTTCATAAAGCATGGCGTAGTCCATTACGGCGTTGCGAATATCCCCGGCGCAGTCGCGCAGACTTCTACTTTCGCATTAACCAATACTACTCTGGCATATGCGATCAAGCTGGCCGATATGGGAGCTAATGATGCAATGAAGGCCGACCCAGCCCTTGCAATGGGTGCCAATGTTTATAAAGGGCACGTTGTCTGCGAACCGGTGGCAAGCTCTCTCAACTTACCCTATACGCCTTTATCGGAACTGATTTAATTCAGTAACCCGATTTTAACCTGCTCCAATAAGCGTGCAACAAAAGGCACGCTTTCTTAATAATGTGTTTAACGCGGACACTGATACTGACCGCTACGATAAATAAGTTCGCACGCAGAATCAAATATCCCAATGCTGTTTTTTATGCTACACTGTTAATAGTCCAATTTTTTACGTGTGATTTGTTCTAAAAACTCAAGGAGCATCATTGTGAAAATACTCAATGTTTTGATCGTATCTTTATTTGTTTTTCTTCTTGCGACCCCTGTGTACGCCGACACTGCCACCACATATATTGAAAATGAAATCGCCGAATGGACCGAAATCGCAAACAACGACGGATTCAAAATCCTTGAGACATATTCCGGCGAGATTGGGACGGAATATTTAACCTACGAGCTCGAACTCGCTCCCGGCGTTTATCATTTTTATGCATCCGGCGGGGAAAATGTCACGGATCTGGATATGTACCTCTACGGCCAGGACGGTATTCCGATTAACTCCGACACCCTTCCCGACAAAATTCCGATAGTCGTGATCAAACTCGACGAGCCTGCGACTGTCTCGGTGGAACTCACGGCATATTCTTTCACCCCCGGTTCTACGAAAGGCCTGTTCTGCGTTCTCGTGACATGCGAAAACGAAGGCGAAGTCCTTTCAATGTCGGGGGGAGCGGCAAGTATTTAACCTGCTGCGCCGGAACCTGCCGCGCATTATCCGCGCTACCGGAAAAACCAAAATTTAACCTACTGTTTCTCCACCCATACAGGTGTGGAGAAAGCAAGATCGCCATTGGCCTGATACACTGCAAGGCTATAAGTGGTATTTTCACTGAATTCGATATCGGTGTACGAATCGCCGTATTCAAGCGCATTCGGGTAATATCTCTGCAGAATCACAATTCCGGACTCGTTGATCTCGATAACCTGAATCTCCGTAATTAATTCGTCGCCGGACCGGACCAGGAACGTTATCTCCGGCGGATCGGACGCCTGAATGGTCGATCCCATGATATTTCCGTTCACGGAAAATTGCAGCTCGACACGTTTTCCCATCATGGCATAGCAATGACCGTTTTTGATCGCGTTGAAAATATCCTCACGGGTGTTCTCCGGTGCCCATACACCAGTTAGCGCCGACCTCGGGCTCCAGAACCAGTCTTCCTGCCTGTCTTCTTTCAGATAACTTCCCGGACGCGACAAATGCGTATCCGATGCCGCCACAACTGAATATTTTCTTCCGAGGAACCCGATTCCCCTCA
>JAPKYR010000262.1 GCA_026394215.1 bacterium | reverse complement strand
TATTGAAAAAATAGATGGCTGCTATTTTAACGTTGTCGGATTTCCGTTAAACGCATTCTGGAAAATGTGGCAGAATTTCAGGAAAGGTGAATGAGCGTTCAGCCAGCCATTCAATTCGATATATCAGTCCCGTAGTAATTTCAATCAGATTTAAACGATATTAATTAGAGGTTATTACCGGCAGAACCGTTCCGGTTAACTAATGGCGCGCGATTCAGAAAATAAAACTGAAAAAAAGAAGATAAATGAAGCTGCTACCGACCTTGCTGCGAAATATTTCGCGCTGGATATTTTTAACCTGATCATCATCCTTATATTAGTTGTATTGTTTTTTCAGGATATTCTCCTACGCGGGCAGGTATTTTTCGCAGGGGACATAATGAATGTCTATTCCCCATGGCAGTGGTACAACAATCAGGCTCTGATGGCTGGGCGAATGCCGCTGTGGTCGGACGATTTATTCATGGGATTCCCTCTGTTCGCCGAATCGCAGGGCGCGCTTTTTTACCCTCCCACAAGGCTTATATATGCATTCATTCCGACAGTTAGAGCATTTTCATACGATGTTGTCCTGCATTTTCTCCTTGCGGGATGGTTCCAGTATTTCTTCGCTCGGTCGCTAAGACTTCCTCCATGGTCCAGCCTGTTCACAGCGCTTGTATTCGCATTCTCCGGGATGTTCATGAGCCTCCCGATCAATTTCACGATTTTTCGCTCGATTGTCTGGATCCCGATGATCTTCACCTTCATGACATTAGGGGCGAAGCGCGACAGCCTTGTCTTTCCGGTACTCGCCGCAATTTCAATGGTATTCCAGATGATGGGCGGCAGCCTTCAGGTCACCGCTATCACAGTCCTGGCGCTGATTCCGTACGCTATCTTCCTGATGGTATCGCCGGGAGAAGGGAAAAAATCATCGCTTGTACCGGGGCTTCAATTGACCCTGATGCTTATACTCGCCTGCGGATTATATATGTTCCAGTTGTTGCCGACGTGGGAGCTTGCAAAATTATCGTGGCGAGGTATTGAGGGGGGCTATGAGGTCGCATCGGCGTTTAGCTTCCCCCCGGAACATTTTATCGACCTCGTACTACCTACATTTTTCGGGGTGTACGCAGATGGGTCGCTTCTTCCCGCGAGGATTACGGCGACATTTTTTCCATATATCGGTATTGTCCCGTTGTTTTTGATCCTGCCATCGATTGGATCCAAAAAACGCGGGGTTTTTATTATGTTTTTCCTCGGATTTCTTTTTATACTCCTCGCGCTTGGCAAATTTGGTCCTATTTATGAATATGTATACAATTACGTGCCATTATTCGATCAATTTCGCGCACCGGACAGGTTCTGGTTGATTGCGATTTTTGCAATCACTATACTCGCGGGTTTCGGGCTTGACGCGATTATCACAGACCTTCAATCGGAAAAGCCGGTTATTCAGCCCGGTTTGATGAGGCTGGTCGGGGCGATGTTCCTGCTTGCGGCTCTATTTACGCTGGGCGTCCTATTCACTCCGATGATTCGCGATATATGGACGACGATCCTGAATTCGACCATAGGCGAATTCATTGGCGGTGGAAAAGGGGGAGTATCGACCGAGACTTTTACAAAGTGGCAGCTCAATCTTGCTCTCGCGCTTTTCCATGCATTAGCTGCAATCGCGCTATTCCATTTTGCGATCGGCTTGTTCGGAAAGAAGAGTCGGGCAGGGGGGCTTGTTACTGCGATGACGCTGATCGCTGTCGTAGACCTTTATTTCATGTCGGCGAATGTTCCCGCGCTTCGAACTACAAATGTTAACTTTTTTACAAATCCCCCTCACACCGCCCAGGTATTAATGGCAGACGGTGAACATCCGAGGTTTTACTCAACCCTGTTGCAGACATATGCACATGAAGTTTTCAACTATAGGGGCGAACAGGACGAAGTCTGGTACAACGGGGGAGGCTCAAACGATATTAGAGACTACATGGCCTTTCGGGAAGAGTTGTCGCCGAACATTTTCATGCACTGGGGGCTAACGTCGTCGAATGGATTCGCAAGCCTTTTCCTTAAGAGTTATTTCGATCTTGAGGGTA
>JAPKYR010000040.1 GCA_026394215.1 bacterium | reverse complement strand
GACTTTCCGCCACGTTTCGAACGCGGTCAGCGCGGCCTGCAATGCCTGCTCGGCGAGTTTCACGTCCGCCTTCGAGACATACCCGACAACCTGGTTCTTATCGGACGGGTTGATCGACGCGATCTTGTCCTTCGTCGTGATTTTCTTTCCGGCGATAACGATCGGGTACTCTTTTCCAAGCTCGCTTTCTACTTTCTTTAAAGCGGCCTCCATGGCCTTACGATTTTCCGGGATTGTGAAATCCTCGTACGTTTCGACTTTGTACGGTGGTAACATTTTATAATTCCTCCGAATCCCCGGACAGGGACGGTAATAAGCTGATAAATCCCCGAAAGGCGGTGCCGTATCGGGGGATGGATAGGATAGCGGAGGGGGAGAGAGATTGCAAGGGGGGGAATGTCTAACTAATGATAGTAAGGGTGCCGACGACAAGCCGTAGCGTAGCGAAGGCTTGTCGGCGATTTATATGTAAACCTATTAGAATTTTCCAAAAGCTTGACTTCCGTTTTATTTTCATATATTATTCACCATATCACTTACTCAATTTTGTGCGCGTGGAGGACATACGATGCGAAAAGTCATTCTGATCTGTTTGACAGTGGCAATGCTGCTCACTTTCGGTTGCGGTGGAGGTGGCGGAGGTAATCCTATCGATCCAGGCAACCCCCTTGAACTCGTTGGCGATTGGGCTGGCACTTATCAAAATGACGTGGTGGGAACTGGCACCATCGAGCTAACTTTTTTCATGGATGGAAGCTTACTCAAAGTTACTTACGATCTCCAGGGCGGAGAAGTGACTGGCACGAGCAACGTCGGAATTAATGGACGGGAAATAACTTTTATCGGAGTCGGCACGAAATTGACAGAAGTAAAAGGTACAGTCAGTAATTCTGGAAGAGAGATTAATGGCACCTTGACGATCAACTATACACTTTCTGGGTCCCGTACAGGGACTCTTGAATTGACTAAGATTTGAAAGTCATAATAGACTCAATCTCAATACTAGGCAAAATTGACTGCACAGTTGCGTCAACGATAATTATTTAATATTACGAAGATGCCTTGGATTGCTCATAGTAACTATCAATTTAACTTGTGAATGATTAAATCGATTACATACTAGGAGGAAAGCGATGATAATCGAGAGACATTTTCCCTTTGTAGTAATTATTTTTTTATTGATGGTGGTAATGTGCGTTTCGGCTAATGCCGAAGAGGGTATTGCGCCACAAGAACCAATTGGGTCATCAGCGTCCCAAGCCCAAGAGGAGAGCGCGCCTCAGGAAGAGCAGCCTGAACAGGTTGATTTGACACTCCCGGCAATCACTCCCCTAAGTGTTGTTTTGCTGGAAGAGCTTTACTCACAACGTAATCAAGAAGGAGACGAAATCATTATGGCAATCGCAAATGATGTGGTTGTCGATGGCGTCGTCTACCTTGTGGCCGGAACACCTGTAATTGGGCGTGTTACATCAACCAGACCAGCCAGAAGCTGGGGCAGTGAGGGGCAACTCGATGTCGAAATAATGAATGTTGACCCTCCCTATGGTTCACCAATCCCGGTATCAGGATCAAGTAGTTTGCATGGGTCGGACACCGCCACAGCAGCATATATCACTGATGTGCTGTTGGGCACAACTCTTGGCCCAATTATAGGGGGTTCTATGGAAGGCCATGGCGCTGTCATTCCAGCAGGCACTACTGTAACAGTTTTTACCGCTCAGGAAGCGACTATCAGCAATCTACCAAGTGATGAAATGAATGCCTTGGTAGACGATTGGTACAATAACGAAGTCATATCTAGCTTCCTCGCCTATTCTCCCGTCGGCTTAATTAATATATATAATGCCATCACTTCTCTTGGCTATACAGTCGATACATCCAAAATCACAGTCCAACCCGCTGAGAACTATATGTACACCGTCGATATCGAAGTCGCTCCGGGGCAAATAGCTAGTTTTACTTTTCAACCATTCCAAGAGATTAGAGCCTGGAAGTTTTCTACGATGGTTCCTAATAACGACCTTGCAGATACAATCTTCAGGTCAATTAGATAGTCTACTTGGTCACAACTTAAAAAACTTAGGATGGAGATAGTTAATACACCCGAAGTACACTCTCCAGACAATACACCGTCAACTCGCTCTCCCCGCATAAATAGCCGATCTCGCAGCCGTCGCACAGCCTTTCGACGACAAGCCTTTCGCCGACAAGCTCCGCTTGTCGTCGCCACACCCTTGAAAAACCTCGCCTTCATGAGTGATAATTGTCGACCGGTGAATCTTTTCGAATGGTGGCGACGATATGAATACTTTCGGACAAATTCCTCTTGGGATCATAATCCTGTGCCTGCTTGCGATGCTGGTGATCGTCAAGCAGATTTCAACCGGCTCCATACTCGGGGACAAACCGAAGGGCGGATTCCTGATCTGGGTCGTGAACGTATTCAACCTCTTCTTCCTTCTAGTGGCGAATCCAGTGGCAGGGATATTGCTTGTGAGCCATAGCATGGATTCGATCGATCCGACCCGCCTGACTATCGATGTGCCATGGCTTCTGGTCAGCATGGAGACAGTCGGCTTGGTCCTTTATGTGGTCGGATTTTTTCTTATGGCATGGGCTTTAACCACTCTGGGGCGAAATTATCAGATCGGGGGAAATCCACCGCTTGAATCCAATGTAATGATCATTACCGGGCCATACAGGCTGATAAGGCATCCGATGTATTCGGCGGCGCTGTTTATCTCACTCGGGCTTGCATGCCTCGTTCAGTCTCTTGCATATCTTGCGGTGTTCATCATTTATCTCGTGCTGATAATCTTCCTT
>JAPKYR010000136.1 GCA_026394215.1 bacterium | reverse complement strand
TGATTTCCTCCGCGAGTCTGGAGATAATCGTCCGTCCGCCGACCTTCTCAAGCCCTTTGGGACTTCCGTAGCGCGAACTTTTTCCGCCCGATAATATGACCGCCGTGTTTATCATTTATTGTTTTTACAGAGTATGAATCTTGTCTTCTTCTCCGAGTTTTTTACCGCACTCATGCGCTTCCCCTCTTATTGTTTCAAGCGCGTGAGGAATCAGAGGCAAAATAATAGAAAGCGACTGCATCGCGCCGCGTTCGCTTCCCGGCAGATTAATAATCAGGCTTTGACCCCTGATCCCCGCAATCGCTCTAGATAAATACGCCTTAATAGTCTGCTTCCCGCCCTCAGAGCGAATTAGTTCCGACATTCCCGGAATTTCGCGCGAGATAACCTCGCGAGTCGCATCGGGAGTGATATCTCTCGGCGCAAGACCGGTCCCACCTGTTGTAATGATAAGCCCTATTCCATCGACATCGGCAAGCTTACACAATGTTTTTTTCAATATATCTTTTTCATCGGGGATTATAATCGGGGAATTTATCTCAGCGCCCAGCGATTCAAGTTCCCGAGTGAGCATCGGCCCGACAGTGTCCTTTCGCTCCCCCGTCGAACGCGAATCGGACATAGTTACAACCTGTGCTTTAATCGATTTCAATGGTTTGTCCGACACTTATCTCGCCCCCTTTGACAACCGCCGCGAAAATCCCTTCTCTTGGCATCGGGCAGTCCCCGACTTTTTTACGAATCGCGCACGCGGTGTGGCATTCCTTGCCGATCTGCGTGACAACCATCTCGACATCCCCGATTCGAAGCATTGTTCCGACAGGTAATTCGTGCAGAATAACGCCCTGGGTTGTAATATTTTCACCAAAACCTCCGGGGACGACATCGACGCCGCTGTCCTTCATTTTATTGACCGTCTCCATCCCGATAAGCGAGACCTGGCGATTTCCGGGTCCCGCATGCGCGTCGCCTTCGACGCCGTGATTTTCCACAAGCGTAATTTTTCCGACATCGGTCTTCGATGTCCCTTTCTTCTCGCTAAGACATGTGGCAATGATATCGGCCTTCATTTTTTTAATCCTCTGATGTAATGGCCCGAGACGCCGCCATGTTTTTCGAGCAGACGGATATCGCCGATCATCATTTCTTTATCAATCGACTTGCACATATCGTATATTGTCAGAGCCGATACCGCCACTGCGGTCAACGCTTCCATCTCGACGCCCGTTCTGCCGTTGCAGACAACCCTGGCTGTGATTAAAATTCCGTTCTCTTTTATATCGAAATCGACAGAAACCTGGTCGAGCGGCAAAGGATGCGCGAGCGGAATCAGATTACCGGTTATTTTCGCAGCCTGAATTCCCGCGATTCGTGCTGTAGCAAATACATTTCCTTTGTGCGCGGTTCCGGACGTGACCGCTTCGATTGCGTCGCGGTGCATGTAAATAAACCCGCCCGCGACCCCGGTCCTGCGCGTTATTTCCTTCCCGGAGACATCTACCATATGGGCTTTGCCCTCACCATCAAGATGACTCAATACCATTGTTTTACCCTCCGATCAATGACATATGGCTTCCGATATGTTCAAGCGGTCTGCCGGTTTTTCGTCCGACGAAATTAACGACCGCTTCGATGAATTCCTCATCCGAAGCGTTGAATAAACCGCGTAATTCGATAGTTTCCGAGCTGTAAAGGCATGACCGCAGCGTACCCTGGCAATCGAGCCTGATACGGTTGCAGTCGCCGCAGAACGGAACCGACACCGCGGGGATAATCCCGAATTCCCATCCCTTGTCCATCACGCGGTATCGTCTCGTATGTTTGCCGAGTTCATCCTCGGAATCGCCGACAAGCTCGACCTTCCCGGTCTTTTTCTGGAGCCTCGAAATAAGCTCCGACTCTGTGATTCCGCCCCTGAATTCGCTTTTCGATTTGCCCGACACGCCGGGCATCTGCTCGATGAACCTGAGAATCAGCCCGTTGGAATTCGCCCAGTCGATGAATTCAAACTCCTCGGTGAAATCCGGAAGCAGTACCGTGTTGATTTTCAATGGCGGAAATCCGGCTTCTTTCGCGGCATTTATCCCCGCAAGCACATCGTCCAGATTCCCGCTTCCGGTTATTTTTCGGAACCGGTCTTTATCGAGCGAATCCAGCGATAGATTTATCCTTTTCAAGCCGGCGGCCTTAATCGCGCGGGCTTCTCTGGCTAGGCGTGTCCCATTTGTCGTAAGCGCGAGGTCTTTCAGTTGCGGAATTGCCGAAATTATCTCTATCAGCACTTCGATATTTTTCCTGATCAGCGGTTCGCCGCCGGTAAGCCTGACTTTGTCAATGCCAAACAGTGTTATAAATCGCGCGGCGAGTCCGGCAAGTTCCTCAAGCCGAAGCATTTTTGAATACGGCGTAAATTCGATACCTTCTTCAGGCATGCAGTAAGTACATCGAAGATTACATCTGTCGGTAACCGACAATCGAAGGTAATTGATCTTCCTCCCTTTATGGTCCCTAAGCTCCATATGGTTTTCCCCGGTGGAACAGAAATTGTACCTTTTCTCCCGACGGAACTGTATAGCGTCCTTCATGGAATTTCGCGAAAGCATTGGTTCCGACAATACCGAGAATATCGGCTGATCCCATCGACGATGTCGGCTCAACCCGCCAGACGCCGTCCACAAGCTCGACCCTTGCGGGTTTCATATGCGGCTTGTCGCTTGTAATTCGGAATTCGCCCATAGTAATACCGCTTAGCCACTTAGGTTCAAATCCTTCTTCACCTGCCATACGCCTGATTAGCGGTCCGACATATAATTCGAAATCCAGAAACGCCGCTACCGGATTTCCCGGCAAGCCGAACACATGGTTATTTCCAAATTTACCATACAAAATCGGTTTCCCTGGTTTTTGATTTACTTTATGGAACAGGATTTCGACTCCCATCTCGCGAAGGATGTCGGGGATCAGATCGTAATCGCCCATGGAAACTCCACCTGTGATTGCAAGAATATCGAATTTCAAGCCGGACTGTATCGCGGCTTTCAACTGGTCCGGATCGTCTCCCGCTATTCCAAGACGGACAGGTTTTGCCCCCCACAAATTACATTGGACGCTGAGGCCGTACGAATTCGACTCCCTGATTTGTCCCGGTTCAACCGGATCTCCGGGTTCCACAAGCTCGGTTCCTGTGGAGAGAATCCCGACTTCAGGCAACCTGAACACCTTCGGCTTATTTTTTCCGGCTACCGCAAGCACCGATGCTACGGCTGGATCGATTTCTATTCCCTGAGGCAGTATTTTCTGGCCTTTTTTTATTTCGGAACCTTTGCGCGTGACATTATCGCCCGGAAATACGTCGCCGTTAAGGCGAATGCGATTTTCCCCGATCTCCGATGTCAGCTCCACCTGAATTACCGCGTCGGCACCCTCCGGAATTGGCGCGCCAGTCATTATTTTGACGGCTTTTCCGGGAGGAACGGGTTCGGATCGAATTTCCCCTGCCCGGATGATGCCGTCCACTTCAATTTCCCTGCCAATGCCTGACAGTGACGCCAACAGCGCATAACCGTCCATCATCGCACGGTCGAACGCTGGGGTGTCCATGTCAGCGAAAACCGGCTCCGATAATCTATAGCCATTCGCATTCTGAAGCCGCACGTTCATCGACGGCAGCGGCTTCGCCTGCGATAACACGATTTCCAAAGCTTTTTCGATTGATATCATTTCAAGCCCTTATACGGGTTAGTACGTAATCCGATATGTAAATTAAAACATAGCGAGTTGAAAATGCAAGCGATTTTGTCAAGTAATGATATAATCCTACTAATATATCCAAAGGGGAGCGCAGAATGAAAAAAGCATCTTTGACTGTTATCTGGCTGGCCTTTGTTGCCCTTGCGATAATCATCGGCTGCCAGGGAAACCCTTCAAGCCCGGAAATTTTGTCGAATCCCGCAATCACCCCCGCGCAGGAAATCAAAATTTCAAACAGCCATCAGTATCCGGCTTATTTCACCGTGGATTTGAATAAGGAAACGTCCGAAGTTACCGTTACTCCATGCCGAACGCCGGACATATATTTGAATCTCACAAACCTTTTTGTAAAAACGATGAACCTGTCAATTGCGGTAGTGCCTTCCGAATCCGATCCGGCTAACGGATTATTCGCTCTGGATTTCACGCTGACACATCCGATACCTCTTCACCAGGAATTCACTGCGTTTGATGTCAAGGGAATTGTTTTATGCCCTGGTACGCTCGATGCAGACACGGTTGTTTTCTCGGATGTGGATGAAACCCGCCTGGAAAATGCCGACGGGTACACGCGATGGTGGAATTCGATCGAATTCACTCAGCCGGGGGTTTTCGGATACACCGACGGGCTTCTTACGAATACATCGGCTGGACATTTAACGGCGACTGTTAACCCGTACAAATACTTCGCGGACATTCTCGGTCCGACCGATAGTTTGGGTATAATACCAGGGGAATCTCTCACAAGCGGTGTCGGCAGGGGATTATTTTCCTCAGGCGCGTCCAACACAAGAAGGTACCTGATTCGATTCCCGTTGAATCCCGACCCGGTTATTACTTTCGGCTACGTTATCGATGGGTGCTGGGAGGTGCCATCTCCGAATCCCCCTGGGGAAGTCCCGGGCAATTTCCCGATGGACGCCAATCAACCGGAAGCTTATTATATTGTTTACCATGACACTAATAATACTCTCTATTACAATCCCGATTCAGGCTCGAGCGGGGGCAAGCTTGTACTACAAGCGAATGTTTATGACTGGCAGGGACAGGCTGCGGGGAATATTGCGGGAGAAGTCGCGAGCGTGGAATTTTTCTGCCCGGACATGTGGTCAGGACCTGTCGCTGGGGCTTTTTTAAGTGAAGTCGATCATAAAGCAAGATACGCCGCCGACCTGACTGGTGTCGCAAATCCATCACACAGCGGGGAAATCCTTCTCGCCGTGAAAATTACAGTCGCCGGGGGACTTGAATATAATCAGGGCTTTGGTTATCCGGCGCCAGCCGAACCTGTAGCGGCATGGCAGACACTTGTGCTCGATATCCCCGAAAAGACATGCGAGGGCGATGCGAATAATGAATTTATGGAAGCGGTCGAGATCGGTTTCGGCGATGAAGTAAACGATACGGTTTGCCTTCCGAACGATTATCGCGATTTTTATTTCTTTGAGGTCCCATCGGGATATGTTTTATCGGGAGATCTCAATCTCGATATCAATATAGAGCCAACGACGCTTGGCCTGTATGGACCGGATTTGAATTTAATTACCGAGTCGCCCGTTTCCACTGGGCAGGCGACGATCGACTTAAGCGCTCTAAATCTCATGCCGGACAGGTATTACATCAGGATTTACACAACGAAAGAAGACCAGCTTGGGGAATATTCGTTGAACCTGGATGCGACAGTTACCGATATCGTCCCGCATAATCCGGTCGATATAACTCAGTTCGGAATGTCTGTAATGCCTGAAAGGATATGGTGGAATGGGAATTATCTGTACATGATAGGTAATGAGCAGTTCTGGATCTACGACATGACCAATCCTTCCAATCCGCAGGGGGTCTTTTACGATTTATCTGCTGATTATGGAAGGATTTATGCTCATTACGGGAATTATATTTATTTAGTTTCTCACGGGGCGATGGCATCTGATTACATTATATACCTGCTGGATGTAAGCGATCCATACAGTCCGGTGAAGCACGAGGTGCTGAGTTTTGGTTATCAAATTGGCGCTATTGCCATGAATTCCACGAACCTTTATGTCGCCGATTACAATAACGGGCCGGTTACAAATTATTTAATATATGATTGGTCCGCTGATCCATTAAATCCTGTACCGGTCGGTTCGTTCGTCCAAATGGAAGAATACATAAGGGGCCTGGAAATATTGTGGCCCGAAACGTCTACCCCGGTACTTCTCAGCAATTTTAACACCAGCCTGGTTGCGGATGATGTTGAGGACCCCGGAGCCGTGTTTTTCCTGGACAAATATAACTGCACGACCCTTAACGATGTGGCGGTATACGGCCAGTACGTTTTATGCGTGGGTACAAGTCCCCTCGTCACTGGCGGATTGTTTGCGCTTAGCTTTGATATTGTCGGTGGTTTTTCCGAAGAAGGAGTCTACGACACATCTGGGTTTGCCATGTATG
>JAPKYR010000006.1 GCA_026394215.1 bacterium | reverse complement strand
ATTCCAAATTTGAAAATCCAAGAGGGTAATACTCAAGAAACGCGGGACCGGTTCCGTCGAACTCCGGCTTATTGAACCACCGTGTGTACCCATCGGCGTTTAAGAGTATTGCTTCATTCTTACCCGCATCAGGACCGCCAGAATATGTTGGAACGGTTGGATCAGACATAAAAAAGCTCGATGCGCCGTTGTGCATGAATACGCCCCAGACGTCGAAAATATGAAACTGATCAAGTCCTGCGAGAGGGTGTGTTATCGAAATTGTGCAATTTATTCGTCCGTTGCTGAGTCCGGAAAGATCGAGTTCGCTAATTGTGAAACCGCCGACACTGTTATTGAGAAACTTATTGATATTGAGCGTGATTTCCGCGGTTCTAAGGGGGACAATTTGAAAATCGGTATCGCCCGGCTTCATCGTGCAATTCCAGAGTCCCAGCATGAGAGGTCCATCGCTCTGTGAATCCGAGCTGACCTGAGTCTGATTCCCCGTGTTATCCGGAACTACAGGAGATCCTGAATTTTTTGAACATCCAATCAGGATAATGAATAGCAGCATTACCAAAATCAGAATTTGAATTCTATTTGTATTCATGCTGATCACCCGTCATCCCCAGGATTTTCGTCAGAAGTATTATATCAATTAATCCGCGCATTAACTATGTATTCCAGAACGTGGACAGTCACACGGCTTCCGGAATATGCAATTTCGGAAATTATCAACTTCATAGCGCCGGAAGCCGGCTGAATGGCAATTTGTACATATTCTTGAATGGGAATATACTGGTATATAGTAGCCCGCCTGCAAAGAAATGGGGAAGGGGTATTAGAAGGGCGAGAGGAATTTTCAGGGTTACTCACGATCCCTGGCCCACGTATAGAAATCCCTCAAATCGCAATCCAGGACATTCGGAATCCCGCCTTCGTTCAGACGATCCCTGGATTCAAGGTCGATAACACCCTCATGTCCCCAGACAAGCGGGGGCTGATAATCGGCTTTGAAAATTTCATTTACTACAATAGGGAGCCGATCCACATTCATGAATAAAAGCAGGATATCATAATCTTCCGGAATGAGACGGATATCCGAGTAGCACTGAAAGGTAAGAATCTTCCCCATAAAATTGTTGATTGGAAAAATATACCATCCCTCATCCTCGAAAAATCGCCCGATCTGGTACGAGTAGCTCATTGGATCCTGCGACATCGGCCATACAGCCAGCGACTTCGAATTAAGGACCTGGTCGCGAATCCTATTCGGAATTTCCAAAAAATTTCTCATAATAACCTTTTCCTCTGAGTCCCGCGTAAGGTCAGCTTGACGCTTGCGAGCGCGGCGCGTCCCGCATCGCGATTGATCCTTATTCGAATCCCCTCAGCCCTGATCTGGAATTCCTGAATCGCGACCGGTTCCGTGCACTGGATAACGAGTACATTCCCCTCAAGCCAGACCGCGCGTACGAAATCCACCATATCCTGGTCGATATGCCTGTACACAAGCAGCCTGACCTCCTCATCGGTCAGGCGTTCTTCAAGGCCGTACTCCTTTTGAAATCTTTTAAGTATATTTTCCAGGGGTTCCATTGCCCCATATGTTACCAATAAATTTCAAAAAGGCAAACCGTGGCATGCGACTCCGGCGCATGGATTGTCGACTCATGCGCTGGAATCGCATGCCACGGTATTTAAAAAGCTAATTGAAAATGTGGTCATTTCCGCGATGGCGCTTCTTCGCCCTTTAAAAACGCCTGGACTTCGGGAAGAGGGCAAGCCCTTAATTCATCGGGTGTTCCGATAAACACGATTTTTTTATGCTCAAGAACTCCTACACGGTCGGAAGTCGCGAACATCGCTTCCATATCATGGCTGATTACGAGACTTGTAGCGTTATAGCGGTCGCGGGTTTTAACGATCAGCCTGTTGATATTATTCTTGATTACCGGATCTAGCCCGGTTGTCGGTTCGTCATAAAGAATCAGTTTAGGATTTTCTGCAAGCGCCCTCGCGAGCCCGACACGTTTCTGCATGCCGCCCGACAATTCGTCCGGCATCAGATTATCCGTGCCCTCCATCTCGACATCGTCCAGTTTCTCCCGCACGATTTCGCGGATTTCCCTCTGTGATTTTTCGTTCCGATATTTCAGCGG
>JAPKYR010000200.1 GCA_026394215.1 bacterium | reverse complement strand
GCTTCTTGCTTCGATAAGTATCTCAGGATTAGTTAAATTAAACTCTGCCGGGACTATTTCAGCAGTATAAGTTGAGATGTGCGCATAGTATGAATCATAACCGCTTGATTCTGCCGCCGGGAAAAAATCAACTCCCATATCCGGTGAGCCAACCATCACATCGCCGATTCCATTCATGCCCTGCCATGTAGCTACATCTATACTGAGCCTCAGAACCCCGCCCGATGTCGGGCAGTCTTCAAGTGCAGGATTGTAGTAAAGGCTGTTCGTTGTTTCTGTAACCTCAATGTTGAAAGGTTCAAGGGAATTAGCCGAAGTCGGGAAATCGTCAAGGGTCAATGGAGGAGTATTGGCAGGTTCTTCCCAGCCGGCATCGACAGCGTAATTAAAGATAAAATAATCGGAGACGTCCGGTCCGAACTTGATTGAGAAATGCCTTGATAGGATGGACGTGGTGGAAAACCTTCCTCTGCCCTGAAGCAGGATTGGTTTCATGACCTCATCATTCAGTCCAAGGCCGTCGGCGAAATATTTATACCCGTTTAATGTGTTTGCGAAGAGAGCATTAGAGTCTTTAACTCCCAGAAGTCCGTCGATGTATGCAAGCAAGCCCCCTCCATGGAATTCCATGGGGTTCCACCACCGGGTGTAACCATCGGCATTAACAAGCCTGCTCTCATCCTGGCCCGGATAAACCAGGGATTCATCGATTGAAAGTCCGGTTTTGGAACCGTTTGTAATGATTATTCCCCTGACGTCGAAGAGCGTGTATTCCGTGTAGCTGGGCAAGGGATGTGTAAGAATAACATCTACTTCAATTATCCCATTGACAGTGTCAATCTGGAGGGTGTTGAAATCGACGTTGAATCCCGTAAGAGGCTCGATTTCAAGAAATGCCAGGATATTTAAATGTGCTTGTTCTTCACGAAGCGGGATTATATCGACTGTGCCGGTATTAATATTAACGCCCACCTGCCAGAATCCTAGAAGGTGCCGGTTTCCATAATCCTGTTCCTGCGGCGCGACCTCGGCCAAATTCGGTGAGACAGGCCCGTTTTCGCCGCTGCATCCTGCCAATACCCAGACCGCAGCCGGAATCATCAGACTCAAAATAATCCTGCCGTATAATAATTTGCACATTTTTTAAACCTTTTTATCGAACATATTTACTGAAGCGTAATACACCATGAAATTTCAACCGATCCTCCCCTTACATGAGAGATACGTTCTACAATCATTTTGATAAAATCATCATGAATTTGCACACCTGACCTTTAACCGCAATTAAATAAAATCCAACATAAATTAATAATAGAGTCCCGCTTGAAATATTATAGCACCGATTAGTAATTTGTAAATATTTACCGGGTAGCAGTTTTTTTGTGTCTGACCGGAAATTCTATAATGAAAAAAAGCCCGGGCTGACCCGGGCTTTGTTCTCAAATTTATGCTTTAAATTATGGCTGGGTCGAAGTCGGAGTCTCTTCTGCCGGGATAAGAAGATTATCGGCACCCTCTGATGGAGGCGCTCCTTCCTCGGAAGGATTTACGGGAAGCTGATCAAACTGCTGCTGCTGAAGAGCCTGCTGTTGTTGCTGGGCAGCCTGCTGCAGTGCGGTAAGCTCATCGACACTTGCCTGAACTACGTCAAATAAGCTCTGCACTCTATCCCGAAGCTCCTGTGTCAGAGGTCCGGTCGGTTCCGGAATCCCGATTATCGGCAACCATCCCGGGGTTTCCGGCGGCGTCCCCTCAGTATTTTCCTGAGAACTGCCTTCAATATCACCAAGGTTCGATCCTTCAACGGTTTCGGTGGACAACGCGTCGGCTTCGTCTGTGACAGGTTCAGTTTCCGCAGCCGATCCGTCAGTTCCAATGACAGGTTCAATTTCGCCAGAGGATGCACTAGAGGAAGCTTCATCTGCCGGTGTTGCCGTGGCTTTTGGCGCCTGCAGGCTGAGAAAATCGGTTGTCGCAAGAAGTGCGTTGAATGGGGCATCGATACCGGCCAGTGTTATGTCAAGTTCGTCCTCCGGCAGAACCGGATCCGCCCAGACTTCCGGACGGACATCGCCGGCTTTTATAAGAGCCTTGTCATCTTCTGAAATAAGTTGCTGAAGAAGGCTGGCGATCCGCTGCTCCAGTTGAAGGTCTTTGGATGAAAATTCGTAAGCGGTTTCGATATCCTGAATGACCCTCATTGAAACCAGCTCGCGCCTGAGGTCAATCTGGGCGCGTGCTACGTGGGACCACGGCCCCATATCTTCTATTTCAATTGCACGATTGAAATTAGCCAGGGCAAGGACAAAATAACCCTGCTGATCGGCTTTGATGGATTCGGGTGTTTCCGGAAATTCACCGCCGAACGCATCGGGGTTCTGCTGGTACAACTGGTATAGTCCCTGGAGCCATTCGGACTCGGCGCTGAAAGCGCGGCTCATCCAGAGATAACCAAGGAGGTAGCGAATATTCCCTTCTTCCATATCGACAGCGTACTGGTTATCCTGTTCGGCGTTGAATTTTGCGGCATTTACTTTCAGAGCGTCGTAATATGATAACGAGGCTGGTTCCCATTCCTGCTGAATCTCAAAACTCATAGCGCGAAGCGAAGGGTCGTTGATGATTATATTCATTGTAGCTTCGTCATCCAGAACAAACTTCTGGACACGGCTCATCGGGTCTTCCGCCTTGAAGTAAATTATCCTGATATCAGCTTCCTCATAATCGTTGATTTTCTCTTCTTCGGAAACTACCAGGTTGCCGTCTTCCGGCATTTCAATGGTTCCCTGATCGACCTGCTGACGTTTTTCATCAAGCAACCTCGCTCCGATTTCATCTCTGGCAGCGAGCCAGTCGTCGCCGCTGGCTTCCTTGCGCGATGTAACTTTGACAAGCCAGACGCCTCTGTTTTCCGCATCCGTTACAACAATCGGGAGGCTGATTTCGTCGATGGGCAGGCTGAAAGAGCTTTCGATAACCGGCTGCGGGAGGTCGGTGCTGTTATGCTTTACCATCGGAACCAACCCGCCGGCAGCCTTCGATGCTTCGTGGTCGGAACGGTTGCGCGCAGCTTCGGCAAAGTCAAGTCCGCCGATTATCTGGTCTCGAAGAGTATTTGCCTCGCTGGAAAGCTCGGTCATGATTTCCGTCTGGTATTTCGCCTGAAGTTGGGCGACATATTGCTGGGCAACCAGTTCCTGATAGGTAATTTCCCGAAGACGTGCGGGCGTCATGGTCGGGTCAAGCTGCTGCAGCCTTTCAGCGAAGGCTTTGTCTGTCTTGACGCTTTGGAACGCTTCGGAAAGACGCTCTAACAGGCTCCGATCCTCGTTAACCGGTTGGGGCGGGAGGAGCATCTTCCGATATTCCTCCATTTTTGCATCTACGTCGGTATCTGAGACAGTAAGGCCCTGCTCCGTCGCACGGATGTCGAAATACTCCATATCGATCATCTGGCGGAGGACGCGGTAACCGGTCTCAGCATTGTATTCCGGAGGATGGAGGACAGCCGTTGTATCCTGGCTTTGGTCTGCATTTCTTAGCGCCATCTCATAATCGCGATTATACTCATAATAGGTTATTTCATGGTCTGCAACTTTTGCGATTACGTCGGTCGGCTGGGAAATTACTGGATTTATAGGTGTAGGACGGCCCCGATCGCATTTCGATGCGCCAAACCCGAGGCTGCCTCCGAATACCAGGGCAATTCCAGCAATTATGTACACAACCCTGATTTTTTTCGGGTCGCGAAGGGTGGCAACAATTCCCGGCCCCCTTGCATGTCGACGTCTTCGCTTATTAACCATTATTACTCCTTAATACTTAGTAAACGGTTCGAACCGCTTACGGCACAAACGATATATCATATTCAACCGGAACCGTTATGTCAATCAATTATAAAATCGGATTAAGTACCGTTATTTTGCGGACAAAACCGATACAAAACCATTATCTGCCTGTCGGGATATGACCAGATGGGGTGTTTATAGTTCAAACGTGATTCATTTCCCGTGCTATTTTTAACCGAATAATTGGGATTTCAATATTCTTTTTTAACCGGGATTGTTAATACAACCTCTGCACCGCCATCGGGATGATTGCCCACAGTCAGGTCTCCGCCATGGTTTTTGGCGATTGAATAGCAGACGCTCAATCCAAGGCCGGTTCCCTCACCGGGCGGTTTGGTGGTAAAGAATGGGTCGAATATCCGCCTTAGATTTTCTTCCGGTATCCCGGGACCCGTATCCCTGACTTTTATAATAACTATTTTTTTCCCTTCAATTTCGGATTCGGCAAGGTATGTCGAAATTACTAAGCGTCCGCCCTTGTCTTTCATCGCCTGGGCAGCGTTCATAATGATGTTATGGAAAATCTGCTGGAGCTGTTTTGGATCGACGACAATTTCTGGCAGGTTATCCGCGAGTTCCCATTCCACTTTAATTTTTCTGAAGATCGGATGGTACTTGAAGAAATCCATTACCTGAATAATGAGCGCATTGATATCGGCTTTGCGAGGGTGAATCGATACTGGATTAGCATAATCCAGCAGACGCTTGATTATATCTTTGACCCGGTCGAGATTCGTGAGAATCCGCTGGTACGGCTCTTCGTTTCCGCCTTCGCGACGCACCCTCTTTGCAAGCGTGTCGATCACTGTGTAAATTCCGGCAAGTGGATTGTTGATTTCATGCGCGATTCCCGCCGCCAGAAATCCGGTACTTGCTAATTTATCAGCCTGGAGAAGCTGCTCCTCGACTTTCACAAGTTCCGTGCGATTTTCGATGAGCACCAGTACCGCTTCCACCTTATCGGACACATCGCGAAGCGGTACGGTAATCAGGCTGACAGTCAGATCGCCTGGACCCGTACCCATCAGGGGTCTGTTGATAACCGATGTTTCGGCGCCTTCGAACCCGGCTTCGATCGCATCGATCAATTCAGGATTCAGTTTACGCGCGACCTCGTCGAACGGCTTGTGAATATATGACTGCGGGCTCCTTCCGCCGATTATTTTCGTGAATGCGCGGTTGCAGGCCATGAAATTCCGGTCCATATCGAGCGTGAAAATCCCGATCGGGGCGATGCGGATTATGGAATTCGCGAGTTCGGCATTTTTGCGAATCTGCTCCTCGAATTTTTTCCGCTGTGTGACATCCTGGGCGATTACAAGAACGCGTTCGACATTGCCGCTCTCGCCGGTTATCGGGCTTGCGGATACATATGCCGGAAAAACAGTGTCGTCGGCTCTTCGAAGGAGAAGTTCCCCGTGCCAGTAAGTGTTCTTCAGAGTCTGGTCGAATAATCCCTCGGATAAAAATCGTGAGTATTCCTCGACGCCATCGAGAAGATCGCGTCCTATGATTTTCTTAATGGGATATCCAAGCGCGATAGAGGCGGCTTCATTCGCAAACGTGATCTTTCGCTCGGGATTACACGCGAGCACGATATCCTTTGTTTCCTCAAGGAATCGCTGAACCATCGAAGAATCGTCGGACTTAATCGGCATACGTGATTAATATCTATTAAAGGGGGGGATTAGTTGAGTAACGTGTGGCGACGACAAGCCGTAGCGAAGCGAAGGCTTGTCG
>JAPKYR010000319.1 GCA_026394215.1 bacterium | reverse complement strand
TTGTACGGGTTCACCTTTGCGTTACCTTCAAGGTTCTGAATTCCACCGGGAGCCCATCCGAAGATAAGCTCAGTGGTGAACTCTGACGGGTTGAACCATCGGGTGTAACCATCGGCATTGGTCATGTAGGTGTTTGAACCCTGTTTGCCGACTTTGAGACTCTTGTACTTCATTGTCGAGTCTCCATTGCTGATAATGACGCCCATGAAGTCGTACACTTTGTACTGATTAATTGTTGGGAACGGATGATGCCACTCGAACTCAACATCAACCTTGATTACTTCAGGATCGGCATCGTCCACAATCAGGCTTCCGAAGCTGATGCCGCTGCTTGGCATACCATTCAGGAACGGTACGACATTGATCGTGTACTCAGCCGTTCTGTCAGCAACGACCTCCATCGTCTGGCTGATGGGATCAAGAGTGATCTCATAGTAGCCGAGTAGTGACGCATGCGCTGTCTGAGACTGCCCGGAGATCGAGCCGGTTATATCCGGACTGGAAGCGGGAGCTACAGGCCCTACGCCATTACCATTCGAACATCCAATCGCAACGATCATGCTAAAAAGCATCGCCGCGAAAAGAACTGTCCATCGATTCATATTTTAGCCTCCTTAGCCAAAATGATATTTTTGAAAATTTGCGTAAAAAACCGACAACATAACGAAAATCTCGCTGAAGCAAATGCCCACTTGCTATAAAGTGTTATAAAACTAAATAAAACATCCGGTAGCTCTTACTGATGAATCCCGCTAATAATTTGAAAAATTTAAGCCAGTAATCCTTGTCTGGCACGTCTCATTCTAATTAAGAAAAATATATCATATCGAATTATTAAAATCAAGTAGATACATTATGGAAATATAGATAATGATAATTTCTTAACCAAATTTTTATTTTAAATCACGTTAAATATTCACATGTAGACTACATGAATCCTCGCCGCATTCGCAAACCCATGCTTCAGGATTCAATATTCCGGGGGTAAACCCGCAAGCACGTCCGCACGAAATACCGGCCCGTCCTTGCAGACATACGTCCCCGCGACATTGCACCGCCCGCACTTCCCAAGCCCGCATTTCATGCGGTTTTCAAGCGTGGTGAATATCTGCTCCTTTTTGAACCCGAGTTTATCAAGCACCGGGAAGGTGAATTTGATCATGATCGGCGGACCGCAGACCAGCGCGATTGAGTTCTCCGGAGACGGAGCCACCTGTTCAAGGACTGTCGGCACGAAACCGATTTTTCCCTTCCAGTCCTCGGTTTCGCCACCCGGATCGACCGTCGTCACAAGGTCGACGTTCGGATCTGCTTCCCACTCGAAAAGTTCTTTTTTATATACAAGGTCTCGAACCGTCCTCGCGCCATAAATAATACTGACTTTCGCGAATTCCTTACGCCTGTCGAGAATGTTCCAGATCACGGCACGAAGCGGCGGCAGCGCGATTCCGCCCGCGATAAATAAAATATTTTTTCCTTTCCAGTCCTCTATCGGGAAGGAATTTCCGTAAGGCCCGCGGAATCCGACCGTGTCGCCTTCATTCAGTCCCTGCAGGGCTTTTGTATTGCGGCCTACAGCCCGGAAGGTACATTCGATATAGTCCTTACGCGTAGGCGGCGACGCGACACAGAATGTAGATTCACCATGTCCGAACGTGGAATATTCGCCGAACTGACCGACTTTGTATGTCGCGAAAAATTTCTCTTTTTCCGCGTTATCCTTGAATAAAAGCCGGAAGGTGGTCGTGTCCGGAGTTTCCCATGTCACTCCCTCAATTCGCATCAGTGATGGACAATATATATTTCCCATTATTATTTTCCTGCTGTAGCGTGATCGGTAACTTCGCCCGCCAGTTTATCTATCTGTTCAAGGAGACCCTTCAGCGCAATATCCGTCGGGCAGTGACGCTGGCAGCGTCCGCATCCGGAACACAGAATTCGCCCGAAAAGGTCCTGGTAATACTTGAATTTATGCATCATCCGCTGGCGGAATCGATTGCTCTTTATCGGACGCGGGTTATGTCCCGACGTGTGCAGTGTGAACTGACCCATCATGCATGAGTCCCAGTTCTTGACCCTTTTCCCTTCGTTTGTATCACCCTCATCGACAATGTCGAAACAGTGGCATGTCGGGCAGACGAAGGTGCATGTGCCGCACGCGATACATTGAAGCGTCGCTGAATCCCAGAATCCATCGAAGAATCCGTTATCGAGCCATTTCTTGACGCGCGCGTAGTCAAACGACGGCTTCAGGCTTTCCTTTGTCTGGTCGATCGCGGATGCCCTCTTCGGATTCCCTTCGCGCCATCCCTTTGTGTTTGCGATAAACTTTTGTCCTTTTTCCGTGACAGCGGTTACCGCATATTCCTGCTTGTCGCCCGTTTTATCGCTTGATGGAACCAGGAGGATATCTACACCCGTCGTGCCGTCCGGTG
>JAPKYR010000056.1 GCA_026394215.1 bacterium | reverse complement strand
CCGTTTTCTATCGCGCACTTTACAATCAATTCCTCGTCGATCGGTTTCAGGAAAGGCATATTTACAACGCGAGGCTTGATCCCATATTTTTCTTCAAGCATCTCGCGCGCTTCAACTGCCATCGGGAGCATAAGACCGCACGCGATAATCGTCCCGTCCGTCCCGTCGATAAGTATCTGCCCTTTACCCATCTCGAATGGCGTTGACTTTTCAGTCACCATCGGGACCTTCTCGCGTCCAAGCCTGAAATACACAGGGCCTTCATACTCCGCAGCCCACCGTACCGCTTTTCTTGTCTCTTCGTAATCCGAAGGCACCATCACGGTCATATTCACGCACGCTGTCATGCAAGCAAGGTCTTCCATCGACTGATGCGTCGGGCCGTCTTTCCCGACCGAAATCCCGCCGTGCGCGGCAGCGAGTTTCACGTTGGTTTTCATATAGTCGACGTCCTGCCTGCACTGATCGAACGCGCGCCCGCTTAGAAAAATCGCATACGATGACAGAAACGGGATGAATCCCTGCAACGCAAGCCCCGCCGCGGTGCCGACCATATTCTGCTCGGCGATCCCCATCTCGAAAAATCTGTCGGGAAACGCGTCGCGAAAATATTTCGTCAATGTGCTTTCAGCGAGATCGGCGTCCAGCACGACAATCCGTGGATTCTCATGGCCAAGCTCGACAAGCGTCTCACCGTATGCCTTACGGGTTAATTCATAAGTCCAGCGATCTGTTCCGGTCAAAGCCATATTTTTATCCAAATCCAGCCTTTCCAAATAATTCATTGCGAAGGAATCGGTTCATCCTATGCAGGTTTTGGCCAGCCCATGATTTTATGAAACTCGCGACGGGCAGCCTCGACATTTCCGTACGATTTCACCGCTTCGCTCGCGGTTTCATTGAAACCCAACTCATGCAATGCCGTATTGAGGAGGTCATCGGTCGAAAGCGGCTTACCATGCCAGAGGTGATCGTCCTCGAACGACGGTACACCCTTCATCATTATGGTGTGGAAAATCACAACGACCGGTTGCCCTTTACCCATAGCGTCATGCGCGTCATTGAGAATTCTGATTATCCCCTCAATTTCGTGACCGTCCCCCTCGAAAACTTTCCAGCCGAACGACGCGAACCGCACATCGATCGGACGAATATTCATCACTTCATGCATCCTGCCGTCGATCTGGACATCGTTATAATCCACTGTGACCAGCACATTGTCGAGGCCGTAATGCGACATCGACATTATCGCTTCCCAGCAACTCCCTTCCTGAAGCTCCCCGTCGCCGACATTCACATATACTCTCGAATCCAAATCCTTCAGCTTTATACCAAGCGCGATGCCGTTCGCGATCGGCAATCCGTGGCCAAGGCTCCCGGCGCTGATGTCCACTCCCGGAGTCTCATGGCGGTTCGGATGCCCCTGAAGCCCCGATCCAGTCGAGCGGAATGTCATTAAGTATCCGGGCGGGAAAAATCCGCGCCTTGCGAGCAATGCATAGTTTAGTGCTGAACAATGTCCGTTGGAGATGATGAACCAGTCGCGGTTTTTGTCATGCGGGTTTTTTGGATCGACTCTGGCGAAGTTAAAATACAGGATTGTAAGATAATCAGCGGCAGATAACGGGCCACCGGGATGTCCAGACTTCGCTGCATAAGTCTGCACGCACACGTCGCGGCGTATGGTCCGCGCCATTTCCTTCAGG
>JAPKYR010000183.1 GCA_026394215.1 bacterium | reverse complement strand
CGGCATATGTACCGTAGCTGCAGACGGGTCTGAACGCCTTTGAGTTTTTTGTTTATCTTCACTATCTCTGGTGCCATAGTTTTCCGTCCGACTTTCTCAATCCAACCATTTTTACCCGGTACCGGATAAAAATCAAGTAATGTTTATACAAGTATACCATCCAATAGGACGATTGGGTGTGGAATGGGTTCAGACAATATTCAGAATTTTGGGGATTTATTATCGGGGTAATTCACACATCGAACATGTATTTTTTCCGGTTAATCCCGGTACCTGCTATCCCGGAGCGTTAGCGGAGGGTAGCTGGTAGCCGGGATTAATGCGCGGGTCAATAAATGATAGGAAAATTCAGCCCTCGAACATACTCAATTGTCCGGGGATGCCTGATGATTTAGTTTCAGGATTATATTTACCCGCCCGACTAGACATATTGTCGAAAATCGTCCTGAGAGATTCGGGTGAATGAAGTTCAGTTTCAGTGAAAATTATCCCGCCCATATTAACAAGTTTTTTGTTACCCTCAGGCACTTCATCATCTATACGCACAAATAGCGGTGTGCCGGTTTCGGATTTCAGATTCTCCGTCGCCCCAGCCCATGTCCCACCCTTGTTGAAATCGGAACTCACAACCATCGCCCAGTCGCTAAGCGCGTAGATATATTTGTTCCTGCCCATTGCGTTCCCGACATTAAATCCCGCGTTCGGATTATACGGCGACACGAGCGTGAATTTTCCATCCGAAATTCCATTGCGGTTCTCGCGCCTCGTGACCGATTTTGCAAGGTCGGAGGCAAGTACGCCGACCACCATTCCCCCATATTCCGATGCAGCCTGCATGGAGACCTGGTCCACCCCCCGCGCGCCGCCCGAAATGACGGTTATATCCTCGCCCGCGCACCTCGACGCTATTTCTTTCGTGAATTCCAGACCCGCTTCATCGACATCCCGCGAGCCGACAATCGCAAGCCCCCCATTTGAGAGGAGTCCCGCGTCGCCCGCTCCGTATAAAATCGGCGGCGCGGTATTTTTGAATTTAACGAGCAGCTTTTCGGGATAAGCATCGTCGAGACGGCTCAGCACCCATATGCCGGAATTGGTGAGTTCTTCAAGCGCGATCGCCATAAGTCCGCCGCGATCCAGTAATCCGCGAATTCTCTCCGGTGTGATATTTCTGAAATTGAGTTTCTTTACAAGGTCATCGCCGTCATTTTCCAATAAATCAACGATTGACTTCCCTGATTCATTGAGAAAATCCAGAATCCATCCGAATTCGCCGGGGCTTAAGGGCTTCGCATCCGACTCGGCTGTATTCAGGCTTGCGCAGAGAAGTAGCGCGATATGAGTCTTGTTTGATATTTTGTTTTCCGGATTTTTCATCGTTCATCTGGCGCGTAGTACGACGGCGTGGAAACCGCTATCGCCATAGGATATACAATACCTGAGCCTTTCGTTCTTAGCAACGCTGTGATAAACGTCATCGTCCACTTTGAGTCGATCAGGTCGTCTACCAGCAGAACAGGTCCTTTGAATTCCGGAGGTAGACAACTCAGCTTGAATGCGTTTTTGATATTCTGATACTGCTGCTGGCTGTTCTGCATGAGCTTTTGCGGGCTGGTTTCGCGGACTTTTATTATGTAGTTTCTGAATGGAACCCCAATTTTTTTCGACAGCCTGGACGCGAAATCCGGAACCAGCTCGGGGCGATTCAGCGACGGGACGCATGCGATCCACTCCGGAAACGGGTCGGGGCGCCATCGATTTAGAATCATTTCCGCAACGGCGTTAACAAGCTCATCCGAAATATTCCCCGCTTTCTTTCCCTTTCTTATCATATCTCCCCATCCGGGATCGCCCCACATGCATAACGCCCTTCCTTCCTCCGCGAGAAGTTCCTTGTTTATATTTTTATAGCTTGGCATTTTTTTTCTCGGTTCGATGATAATGTCCGACCGGTTAAGGAATTCCGTGGCCTTAATAACCAGGTTCTCCGGATAACCGGTATCGATTATCGGTTTGCCGATACAATTCGCGCATCGACCGCATGGAGCCGCGTACGGATCGTTCAATTCCTCGGAGAGAAATTCCATCAGGCATTTGTCGGTTCCGATATACTCGAGCATCTTTTTCTGTTCTCTGCGGCGATGCGCCATTATCTTGTCGATCATGTCCCGGTCAATTACGAAAGGATTTACGGTACGATGCCATTTTTTGTCGCGATAAATAACGGGTGCGTTCTGCTGAACCGATAAAATCCGTAACGCCTTCTCGATATTACCGTAATTGATATTTGCAACTCTCCCCAGTTCGCGGATGGTTAGACCTTCCTCCGCTTTTTCGAGAGCGTCGAGTATCGCATGAACATGTTCCTCGGGCGGAAACGCTGTCCGAATGAAATAATCCGTAATTTCGTCGTCCTCTTCGCCGCTCAGCAGGATGCCGTACGCGTTATCCACCTTTCGACCGGCGCGTCCGACCTGCTGGTAGTAATGAACAACCGACCCCGGACGCTGAAAATGGATCACGAATCCGAGATCGGGTTTATCGAATCCCATTCCAAGCGCGACTGTCGCTACAAGCGCTTTGATTTCATTATTCATAAGCTTCTTTTCGAGTTCCGGACGGATCTCCTTCAGTTCGGAATGATATTCATAAGCTTCGATTCCATTCAGCCTGAGCCACTCGGCTAGACGCTTCGCGTCCCGAATCGTCAGCGTGTAAATTATCCCGCTGCCTTCCAACTTCGGGAGTTTATCCGCAAGCCATGCCATCCGCTGGCTTTTCGACGGGAAAGTAATATTCTGCAGCGAAAGGCTGTGCCTTATAAGCGGACCGCGAAGGGTAATCAGGCTGTCCCCGAACTGCCGCACGATATCGTCGATGACCCGCTGGTTGGCTGTCGCGGTCGTGGCGAGAACCGGCGAATTCGGCGGAAGAAGATTAATTATCCTCGCGATTCTAAGATAATCCGGACGGAAATCATGCCCCCAGTCGGAAATGCAATGCGCTTCATCGACAACGAACAAGCCAATATTGTTGACAAGCGGCAGGAGGGTCTTCTCTCTGAATTCAGTGTTCGCCAGACGTTCAGGCGAGACAAGAAGCAGGTCGATCTGGTCCGCCAACAGCCTTTTCGTCACATCCTCCCATTCCGGCTTATTCTCCGACGTTATCGAATCCGTCCTTAAACCGATATTATTCGCCGCGTCCGCCGCCATCTGGTTCCGCATCAACGAAAGAAGCGGTGATATGAGGATTGTCGGTCCCTTTCCGGATTCCCGGAGAATTTTTGTCGCGATAAAATACACCATGCTCTTTCCCCATCCGGTACGCTGCACGATAAGGACCCGTCCATGATTTTCGCAGACTTCTTTTATTGCGTCCCACTGGCCGTCACGGAATTCCGCATCGGGATTGCCAAGCGCCGTTTTCAATAATTGAGTCGCGCGTTCTTTATGGTTTTGTTTTGAATTTAGTTTGCCCATATCAAATCCTGTTTGGCGGTTTACTATTAAAACGCACGGGAAGGCTGAAACCTGACAAAAATAATCGGCATTTATCGGGATTTTCCATTTATGTGGTAAACTATCATATAACATTTCAAGGAGGATTTTACCATGTGCGACACTTGCGGATGCGGGCAGACCGAGCCGTCCGGGGAGATCACCCATTACTTCGGCAAACCCATGGTCGCCGTCGTGAAACTCGCCGCGAAACTATCAAACGGCGATAAAATCTGCATCAAGGGCGGGACCACCGATTTCGAGATGACAGTAGGGGGGATGAGAAACGAGGCCGAGAAACCGGTTGAGAGCGCCGTGGCCGGCGAACTTGTCGCGTTCAAAACCCCCGAACTCGCGCGTCCGGGCGACAAGATCTGGATCGTCATGAGTGCGTGACCGGGAAGAATCAATAACGGAGTGATCCGCAGAATCAGCATCAGGATTCTTTCCTTTACGGTCCCCCCGGAGGGGGGACTGCTTGTACCGGACACATGTTACACAATTATTAGGGGAGTGGGTTAGTTTGAAAAAATTTCTTGAAAAGTCGGGGGGGAATCAATAATGTTCGAAAAATTCTTCTACAGTAAGGCCTGCTTTCCTTATTAGTGATCTGAGCACACCTACAGGTAATTCTTTGCCATGGACGGGTATTGATAGATTATTAACTTTTCCCTCTTTACGCATAATAATATGGGAACCGCCATTGTCTGCAGCCTGGCAATATCCTAATTCCTCAAATGCTTTGATTACTTTGCTGACTTTTAAAGGGATTAATTTTGTTCGTCGCCTATCAGGCCTACCGTGCGGCATTATTTTCATACCCCAGCATACAAAGGAGTTGAAAGATTTACTTTTTCAAGAGGATAATAATTGTTGAATTTTTCACCTGGAATTTTATATATCTCAGTATAGTGAAGATATGGAGCATCGTTTTTAAATCCGAGGTTAATTAACATCTTTGAAAGAGTTCCAGCGTGAAATGCCTCTGTAAGCGTTAAAATAATCATCTTATCTAAATTACTGACAGCGGCCTTCAATGTTTCTCCATAATCGACTAGCTCTAACTCAACGCATTCTACAACGAATAAGTCTCCCTCTTTTTCCACTTTTAAAGAAAGCGAAAGATTAAAAGAAAGCTGATTTCCTGTTTTATTAACCACAATATACGAATTAAGAGAATCCGCCATGATTCACACTCCTTTCGTATTACTATCGGCCATTTTACCTAAACCATTACTAATCAAGATAAATGCCAGTAGAGCAGTATATTAAGAGCCCGGGGCATCCTGGAGGTTCAAACTCATTACTATAATATACCATAAAAAAGATAATTTTCCTATACCTTGGTTAAATACCTTCTGTCCATCTGGATTTCTTTCTAGTACGGGGATAATCTACACATTTAAACGGCCTAAATCAAGGCTGAGTGGTTAAATCTGTGTATTCCAACATTTTTTTATAAAATCCCTGTGCCTGTCACCGTTTCTCATATGCATCTTTTTCAGCCCCACATAGTCTATTTTTAAGTTCCGGTATTAACTACGAGCCACGTTTATCTGTATAATTACGGTCTTCAGGAGAGATGAGCGACTCTCCTTAAATTCCGATGAGCGACGAAGAAACAAAATTTACCCCTGAAGACCTCGAACCGGGCGACAAGTCCGAAAAACAAACCGGATTCGACTGGTGCCTGGCCGCCGGATGCGCCGGATGCGTCGATCCGGTCGGGTGCGTCAACGCGATCGGGCAGGCGTTTGTGGGCTGTCTCCATGGCTGCCTTGCGCAGATCGGGTGCGGCACGTTTTTACTTATCGGGTTTGGATTCGGAATTTACAGGCTGGTAGTATTATTCACCGGCTGAGGACAAATGCTCCCGTACGCAGATGATACTAAAACCTTCTCGCCTCCGACCTGGATTTTCCTCCTGATCATGGCGAATGCCGTGGCCTTCGTGATGTCCTACGCCGCCGGCGCGGAGCATTATGTTCAAACGATTTTTGCGTACGGGGCAATACCGGCCAGATTTTTCCCCGGTGGCAATATAACTTCAGGATATGCCGAATACCTTTCGAAATACATGGCAAGCGCCAATATCGATCCATCGACATGGGCGCCCCCATTCTTGACGCTTTTCACCTCGATGTTCCTCCACGGTGGGATTTTCCATCTTATCGGCAATATGTGGTTTCTGTGGCTGTTCGGCGACAATGTCGAGGACCGTCTCGGCAAATTAATATTCCCGATTTTCTACATTTATATTGGGCTATGGTTATTGCTTCAGTTTTTCGGAGGTTTCGTGGAGACCGGAAGCAATGTCGCTTTCATGGCGCATATCGGCGGATTTATCTGCGGGCTCTCACTCGCGGTTATTCTCGATAAGATAAAATTGATCACATGGTGTCCCGGCGACAGGAATTACACCCGACCTGATTTTGTGGACCATCCGTCGCTTGAATTGCAGGGTACGGTTTACAGAAGTCCGCTCAGTTCCGGTCCGACATATACCGGCGATGTCGACTCGCATGGCGTAACGCCGTTCCAACCCGCAAACCCGCCGTCCACGGGTCAAAGAATAAAGCGCAGGTATGTCTGGAAGGAGTGAAGGTCCTTCACTTCGCCATTCCTGAAATTCTGATCTGGCTCTTCACAATTGCCTGTACGAGCATCTGGATATACGCCCCCCACGCTTTTACCAATCCGACTGCTTTGCCAGATTTATTTTTGTTTGCTTTCATTGTTATCCACTCCGTTCAATCTGCGATTTACAGCCATTTGCACCATCGTGTCGATACCGTCAAGCGTGCGCTCCATCCCGGCTAATGCTCCCGCGACATTCTGCAGTACTGAAAATGCCTCTTTCCCGAGCGCCGTGATTTCGCTTTCGCGATCCGTCATATTTTTTAAATATTCCGATTCCCTCGCGATCCACTCCGACCTCTGCGTGTCGTATCGCGTGAGATGGTTCTGCTCCCTTCGCCACCATCCCCACGATAGCGCGATATTCATCGCAAGGCTGATAATCAATGCCGCCTGCGCGCTTTCGGCGATTGTCGTTATATATTGAAAAATCTGATCAAGCATTTTGTAACTCCATTCATCACCCCCTTATTCCCCCTCTCCATTTATGGAGAGGGGGGGCAGGGGGGTGAGGTTTATTCGTCGCTCATATACAGCCACTTCACTTCCTCCGAAAAATATCCGATCTGAAGTAAAAATCTCGGGAATCCCGATAAAACCGTCTCTCCCGGAGGATTCACACGAAACACTAAACGTCGCGCGCAATTCGTGGGGATATCGCCGATCGAATGGTACGCTCCCGGCTCGGTCAGCTCTCCCCCGATCCCGCTGAATTCCGATTCCGCATCGTCGATAATTCCCATGCCATCAGGATCCATCACGCCATCCGAACGAACCTCGACATATTTCCCCTCGATAATCCCTTCGGAAAAACTGTTTGCAGGAAGCACGCTCACCCTGATATCGGTTGCCATAGGAGCATCATCGAAATATTTCTTATTCCACAACCAGATTTCGATTTCCCGGCTCGTTTCGCCCGGACGAATCATCCCGAATTCAAGCGCGGACAATCGCTCCGTGTTCGTGCGATCATACATAACCATGTACGGACCTTTTTTCATCTTAATCCCTCATTTATTCGTTTATTTTCATCCCCCCCTCTCCATTTATAGAGAGGGGGAAGGGGGGGTGAGGTTTACAAAATCGGCGTAAATTTCCAGGACAAATCTTCCGACGGATACATTCCCGGTCCGTATTTCTCATAGTACTCGACCAATTTGAATACCTGCTTGTTGAACGGGCTTGTCAATTTGTAATTGTTGCCCGTCGCGACGCCCTTGTCCGAGAGAATCCCATCCAGAGGATGTGTCTTTAAAAGCCATGTATTCGCCGGAAATCCGGACGGCGGATTATTCCCCGAATGAAAATAGTCGACAACTCTGAATGTCATGCCCGACGCCGATCCCGACAGTATCTTCAGCTCTCCGGGATTCGAATCGGAACCCCAGAATACTCCCGATAAATCCAGATCCTTTTCACCTATCCAGAAATCGTTCTGCTTCACAAAATCGAGATCGTTTTTCACGAATCTTGAACGCCCCTCGACGACTCGAAACAGCGCATACGATTCCTGCATCACGCCTGCATCCACCGTAAACGAAGTCCCCAGCCGTAGTAGAAATACGGATCTTCCTCGTCAAATGTGTCGAGCCACTCGAATGTCGTCCACTCGTCGCCGCCCGGCAGAAATTGACTTTTGACCGGCTTGAAAAATTCATTATAGCCCTCGGTTTTGAATAAATCCCATCCCTCGATCCTGCCGACATATGTCCCATGTTCCGCCGGAATGATAAGCTCCAGCCAGTCGAAAGTCATAAAGCCGGTCGTCGATCCCGCCTTCCTGAAATGCCTTAAATCCACATTCAACCCGAGCCCGACAATCCAGCCCTCATCGCCGGGCTTGTGCAGACCAATCCCGCCAACGTCGGGATTCAGGCCAATCGCATGGTTGTTGTGAAGGCTGATATCGCCGCGTAATGGATCAGACATAACAAACCCGCTCCTCCGGAAACACATCCGTCGTCCTTGCAACTACCAGGTAACTCAATGCGCTTCTTGTAATTCTCGCCACCTGCACCGACTCCCCGACGGCGAGTTCCCCAAGCAATGGATATGCTTTCAACCCATATAATATGCTGCCCGCAGACGATACGTCGTAAACTCGGCCTCCGATTTCATTGCGATACACTGCAGTGACAACCCCGACACGCGTATCGAGCGGGTCTTCACCGATCCCCCTCATCAATAAAGCCCCCGTTTTATCAGGTGCGCTTGTGACAAGGTCCCACGATTTCCCGCTTTCAGGTTCGAATATTCTCCTCACCTCTGTCGCCTGGAACGACCTGCTCTCCGGAAGTGCGAAGCCGAGAATATCTCCGGTTATTCTGATCCCATCCCCAGCTCTCAACCATCGATTCAATGGAAGCCTTAATTTTATCGACGGCGACATCTGCTTCGATCCCGCCAGCATAATCTGCCCGATTCGTCGCGCCATAACCTCGGTCGTGACCCTGTTGTCGCGGATCGCAGGACCGTAAACAAGCGGCTCCCCCGACTTCGTCGACAAATCCCGCACTTCAAGCAACACCATGCTGACAGTCAGATCCGCGAGCGGCCCCATCTCCACCTTAGGTCTCGCCCAGACAATAACATGATAATCGGTCGCTCTTTTTTCATACCGACCCTGTTCAATTTCATTCTCGTACTCGATCAATTCCTCGTACAAATCCCTGATTTCATCGTTGTCGGGATCGTTATCTGAAAAATTGTCCGTATAACCCGGCGCGCTTGCGATTATTTTGTACGACCCGATCGGCACGGCCTCAAAAATATACGCCCCGTTCTCATCGGCGTTCAGATCGAAAATCTCCCCTTGCTCGTCGCCATCCAGACGTTGTCTCTTCACCGACGCATGCGCGATCGGAAGATTCTCGCCGTTCGAGTTCGGCACCGCGTCGTAAACCCGTCCAAGAATCCTGAATAACTTATTCCCGTCTTCATCCTCGATATACGGACATTCCCCGGCTTTATCCTCAATCGCCCATTCGACCAGAATCGTTACATTAACAATTGGTTTTCCATCTACAATGCTGACCGTCGGACGAGATTTCAACTCTCCGCCAATAACATTTATTGAATAAGGATCGTACAGTTCCCCGTCGAGCTGAAACGTAAGCTCTGCAGGCTGCGGAATTTCATCTGTTCGTACCGGTTCGGACGGCTCCAAAGTGCCTTCTTCATCCAGTACCCGAACCCATCCGGGATGCGTGAAATCGGTCGGTGGAAGGTAGATCGACCTTGTCGGCATTCTGCTTGTCTCGCTGTGCCCGAAAATCTGAACCGCAGTATAATATTCTTCGCTTCGATTTCGCTCGCTTTCATCGAGCACCGTCAGCGCATCATAAACCCATGCTGTCCTGAATCCGTCTGGGAATCCGTTCTCGGTCACTATCAGCGCGGTTCCTTCGGCATATACGCTCGCTCCCGCCAGTGATGCGACCTCCCGAATTACCTGGCCCGGAGTCTTTTCATTTCCGTCCATATACAAAACTGGAAAATCAATACAGTCCAGCACGAGATTTGTAAGGAAAGGACTTTCGGCGAGATTGAAACAGTCACGGATTACCTGGTGCGACCCGGGATATTCCTTTGCATAATATAGTTCCACTATGTCGTCGAATTCGATTTCAGACAATATATTATTTGCTCTTATGTCGCGGTAATCGTCCGCGATTATCATGCCGTTCCGAAAAACCTCGCGCCTTAACCTCGGTCCCCAGACCTTCCCCATCGCTGCCTGATGTGGCGAATCGAGCGACGATGAAAAATCCTCGGCTTTCACTCTTACATGATGTGCACCGTCGCCGCTTGATACAAATTCCCTCTCAGCGACAAGTCCGCGGTAACACTCCACATAATGCGTAATGCCTTCACTATCTTTCTCGCCAATCGCCAAACCCACGATTACATCATCCGATGGATCGCATTCGGCGTAGAAATTCTGATCGGCGACGATAAATTCCACATAATGCGGGTTCATGCCAAGAGTCCGGACGAGTTCCACACGGACGCATTTATCGGAAATATCCGTCCCGCTCTCGAACAGGTCCGCATCGTGCGAACCGAGGATTTTCAGAAGCGCTTTTACCGGCTTGAGAATCGCGGAACCGGTCTCCTGAAGCGATTCAAGCACATCTCCAGGGACGCCTTTCCCGTATCGCACATTTACCTGTCCACCGTTGGGGATATTTCCGCCGGGAAGCCGCGCGATCGTGTCGTACTCGTAATCGATCTCATAGTCCACGCCTTCTTCGTACGTGGTCCCGCCATCCGTCGATACAACCTCTATATAATCCCACAGGCTCATTAGTCCAACTCCTCCGGATCGGTCCCGTTGAATGTAATCAACTTCTGTTTCTGGTTAACAGCTTCACTGGACATCGCGTTAATCGCATTTTCATCGAGCGACATGAAACTTAAGCCATATTCCGATAGCCCCATGATCGTCGCGCCGACTCCCTGCGACTTTGAAAAAATTGTCCCGATACCAAATCCCGCAGGCACGATCGCATCGACAGGCGCGGCGATTACATGGCCGACCGCGAAATTCCTCTCATTCGGGCGTTTGACAAAAAAACCCGTTTGATAATTCTTACGGTTCGCGCCGTCCACAGTAACCCCTGCTCCGACCGCATGTCCATGCTGATTTCCAATTGAACAACCGATTGGAAGTACCGGGACAAGGATTCCCTCAACAGACCATCCGACCGGCATTACGTCGAAACTTGCCAGTTCATAACCGATGCCGACACGCGCTCCACCCGATCCATACAACGCAATCTGGCTGATTGTGCCGATGTCGAAAAGAAGCGTCAGGTAAAGCCTTTTCGACTCGAAATCGTATCCTGCGCGGTAATCGTCGCCCGCGAGTTTATCCCATGACGTACCGTTATCGTCGCTGTACCATACATCGACTTCATCGCCGGGCCAGTCTAAAACGACGAAGCATGGCCTTATGAAATTGATGCCGCTTACCCCGCCGCGCCTGGGATCAAGTTTGATTCTAATCAGATTATTCATGGCTCAACCTGCATCTACACTCTTACCTGGTAGGCGCTGTAATCGTTCGAAAAACCGCCATTGACCGGCGACCCGGTTATAACCTCTCCCGCGTTCAACGATCCGTTCAGCGGATCGGGATGCAGAAGATCCGCGCTTAATGCGTCGCCCCTGCTCTGAAACTCTATCGAGTTGGCGCAATCGCTGAAGCTTCCGTACACCGATAACGCAAGGAGGAATTGCGCGTATAAGTTTGTATCGTTCATCCAGAGATACATTGTCTTGTAAATCCTGTTTGTGTTTCCGGATGTTCCATAGTTGGCAAGACGGACCTGATACGAAACGGCTTCACAGTCGCATGAAAAATCGTCCTCATCGCTTCCTGTATTATTGGAATAAAATCCGAACCAGAACAGATTCGGTACTTTGTCTCGATCCAGAGTGATGTCCGGATCGTTTACGGGATTTAAACGATACGCTTCCTCGTTAAGCATAACATTCGAACCGTACGTGTTCGTGAACTTCATTGTGCACGCGATTCGTCCCGACGGCCAGATCAACCAATCAACCTGATAATTGAAATCCTCGCATGACGGTATCGAGATGTTGCGCAGGTAGCCTTCCTGGCTTATCCTCACAGCCCATGGAGTATTGACAATTGTGTCTAATTTAGAGCCTCCCGATGGGTATAAATAATCGCCCTGAAGAGCATCCGCGAAAAAATAAGGCGCCATCAGAATTGGAGGCGTTGTTCCCTGCCCAGTGCACTCATGCCAGACATCGCCCGTTTTATATCTGAACGATCCGATCCCGCAATTTTCTTTTTCAAACTCGATTGTGAACGCTTCAGTCTCAACGGTGATCGATGTCTCGCCGGTTGTTACCACAAATCCATCAGTCATAACCATTCCCCTGTCACAAAATATTATTCCATCCGGGTGCGCCGACATTCCTGTCTGCGTATTGATTGAATATTTCCCGACCCTAAATCGTCGTTATCCTCGCCTGGAGATTCGCGTGCCTTGGATTTCCGCTCGGTGAATCGTCCGCCTGAGTCACAATCTTCACCCAGAAACTGTCGGTATCGCCCTGGTTCATGTTGCCGAACACGACATCCGACGTCCCGTACGTGCCCGGAGTTCCGGAATTATCTTCCGCGATCTGCACTCTTTCCTTTCCGTCCGAGATATAGATATTCGCTTCATCATCTTCGGCAAGCCCCGAATTGAATACCACCCACAATCCTGTGGCAAGCTCGTTCTCGGTGGCGCCGTCGGCGATAATATCTATCTGTACCGGATCTCCGCCTTCATACGACAAATCAATCGTCGATGTCGTCGCCTTGATCACGATATTATATGTACCGATCGCGGTATTCTGCTGATACTTGCTCTCGTTAATCGCTCTGACAGGCGAGTTGACGACATTTGCGAAATCCCCGTCCGGCAATATCCTGATCCTTGCGTCGCTGCCGTTTGCGTCGCCCACATTATTGACCCACATGTGTTTTCCGGACGATGAATTCCCGGCGACAATAATTCCCGGGTTCCATCCGATATACACCTTCGCCTGATACGAATTTAAAATGTTGGGGCTGCCGACCGCGAGAATCACGCCCGGAATGATATAGTTGACATCATTACCGTTTGTCGTTATGCCTGTTTTCGTGTACGATGTCCCGTCCTTGCGCGTGACTACGCAATCCCATCTCGCATTGACATTGTCGTACGTGAAATCAAGCGTCAACTCGTCCGGAGGCGCGTTTCCGCCTCCCTGGTTCGGCGATTCGATCACCGACGATCCGTTTAGAGGCACTCCAATCGTGTTCTCGTGCCTTATTAATGTTTCCGTTGTGCATCCGGAATTTTCATAGACTTTTAATTCTGCAGCCATTTCCTGCTCCTGTTTGTTTTTTATAAGATGTATCAGAACCACGCACGTTAGTAAGTGGTCTACCAACGTCCAATAAGCCCTTATACGAAATAGATTAATATTGCCAGGATTGTTGGTTTATAGACCACTTACTTACGTGCGTGGTTCTGATACGATATATATGAGCTCCGCGATAGAGTTGTTAGTTCTCTAGTATCATCCAACCACAACCAACTCAATCCGAAACCCGAATCCCTCCGTCTTCCCTACGATCGGCGTGATCTCGAATTTCTTTATCAGGACATTCCTGTCCGTACTTCCATCGTTGAAAATCGATGTCGCCCCGTTCGATTCACATGCCTCATAAAGCGCTTCAATCGCGCTTTTGACATTTCCGGTCATATATTTGCCGGTCAGGACAATTGATTCCTTTCCAATGCCCACAACATGAACAGTCCCGCGACCCAGCGTCGATTCGCTTCTTACGGGCAAATCAAGTACTCTGTCCATCTTCTCCGGCACCGCATCGAAACTCGTCCCGCCTAAGCTATATGTAATATTCGCCATATCCAGATCACCATTTTGAATGAAAAATATCAGCTCTCTTCCTCACACACAATCTCGACTTCCTCCATCATCTCGCCGCCAAGTTCCCCGTAAATTTTCCATTCGATTACCCTGGCGTTCGTAAATGTATGAGTCTCGTTCCCCGATTCAAATTCAAGCGTCACCGGATTCCCGTCGATAGCCGCGTGAAGAGGCGAATCGTCCTGGTATTTCCTCCGCACAACCGCGCTGATCCTCTTGAGTGTCGGAAGATCCCTCACCACGGCTTTGTCTTCATAGACCGGAAACGAAACCGTCTCCCACTTCTCGACAATTTTCGCTTCCACCACATACGCAAGATCGTCCGAACCCAGCGTCATCGTCGCTGTCCGAAAATCATGTATGTCATTGATATCTGCCATTTCATTCCCCTGCGACCAATCAAGCTATTTTTCTTCAGGCTTTTCATCCTGGATCATCTCGCGAAGCCTGACTTCCAGCTCATGAAGTTCCTCGCCCAGCTTTTTCATTGTCTCAATCAATCCCGAAAGTTCCATTTTATTTCTCCTTTGCCGGAATTTACCGGCGTCAAATTTCCGCAATTACCGCAAGTTCAACCTCAAGTACGTACCCCGACATCCTTTTTTCCGCATGGATATCTCTCGCCGACTTCCACACATATTTGCCGCCGCGAAAGCCGGGAGTCATCGCGCCTTTCCCTGGTTTCACACTCATTTTCCCGATTTCTTCGGGGTTTTCGGAATCATCATAATCGTTATACGTAATCATTCCTGTTTCCATCAGAGCGACAATCGCGTCGATCATGCCGCCAAGATTCGCGCGCTGCGAGTCATTACAACTCCACGCGCTGACCTCACCGTTTAGAACATGCAGCCTGCCTTTGGTCCCATTACCATCGACTACTTCGCCCATTCCGACCGGTTCGCTTCCAAATCCCGTGTACCTCACCGCATACCATGATTCCAGACCGTCCGTTTCAAACGGATCCTCGTCGAAATTGACAACCGCTCCCGACATCGAATTTTCGATATACGTATTGAACGATTTTTTCATGTTGTTGATAATTTGCGACGCATCAAGAGCCATTCCCCGCACTTCCTTCTTTCACTAACATTATAATTTATCCTATTCTCCTGCAAACAACCGCCCAGATCGCGAAATTTCCCATATCGCTTTCCTGCACCGATTCGATCTCGTACTCAATTCCGTTCATCCGTATATAATCCGTATCCCTGACCGTATCGATCAGCTCCAGTTTTATCCTGTCGACCGGAATCTCGCCCGCCCTGTCATTGAACGGCATCGATTCCCTGTCCATCATCACCGCTGGCACCGATGGAATCACCGTTTCCGTAATCTCCGGCGCGATCAGCTTTGCCGGATCGCCGTCCGCTTTACTGCGCTTGACAATATCGACCCTTAACCTGCCCGCAAGCTCCCAGAAATCCATCCAGACACGAAGCGTATCGACTCCGGCATTATTTTCAAATTTCGGTTCCAATGGAGGCATTACGCCACCTCCTCCCAGTCTACCTCATCCGTGCGCGCGCCCGACTCGCTCATGCCCTGTCTCAGAAATCTTTTCGCGGTATCCGAAATATCTTTCCTCAACTGGCCGTAATCGATTTTCCCTTCGCCTTTACTCCATGACACCATGCGAGTTCGATCCGCGAGAAGCGACATCAGCGCGTTTCCCGCGGCCAGCGCGAGATTCCCACCCGCTTCGTCGAGAAATCCCTGGAGATCATCGTCGCTGAACGCGGCAAAACTGTAATCAGCGGCAATAGAATCCCCTTCATCGGGAGCTGTCTCAAATGTGATCACACCGGTTTCGTAATCGAGTGAATAGTCCTCATCCTCCGTAAGCTCCTCCCCTGCAGCATATACGGTAACTGTTCCTTCCATCACCGGCACAAGCCTTAGTTTCCAGGCCGTCGTGCTTCCATCCCCGACGCCGACATTCTCGCCTAGTATCACTTGTGGTTTGTCGAGAATTTTCAATCTTAGCTGTTCTATTGTCGCCATTTTTCCACCCTCATCTATTTAATTTCGGGGACACCTTTTTTTACATTCGATTAATTCAAGACAATTAAAAGCCTGCCCCTGCAAAAATAAGGTGTCCCCGTATTGGAGGTTTAAATTTCGGGGACACCTTTTTGCCCACAGACTTCATCGACTTGATTACTTCACTTCCTGGCAAATAAGGTGTCCCCATTTAGATCCCGGGGACACTTTATTTTTGCCCTCCTACAATCCCGAATCCTCTGCATACTTTCCCTGGCAAAAAAAGGTGTCCCCGACTCCCGCCTTTTAACCTACAATCCCGCCGTAAAATCCACGGTAATCCATTACCGCTCCGCCAAACACCATCCGACCCTTGTACCAGATCACATCACGATCAAAATCTTCCTTGACCAGAATCTCCGGAATCTCGCGTCCGCCGAGGAATCCGACCTCGACTGTCGCGATACTCGACGGTTTCGCGATAAGGTACCAGTTGTTCGCATCCGTTAGTAACGGCTCGACAAGAACCTCAACCATCCCCTGCAGGATATTCGCGTCGTTAAGCGATCCGCCCGGCACCAGCGCTGAATTCACAAGTTTCTTCGCTGTAAATTCCAGTTCCGGCGGAACCAGGAGAAATCCCGGCTCGATATTGAGCGGATTGCCTTTCTCGCTTGTCTGCTCCCGCATTGCGGTAATTCCAGCAGCGAGAGTATTTTCAGCGAGCGCGCCCGAACCGATATTGCTGTGATCCGCATCGAACAAATTAGCCGTATCGTAAATCTCCGGATTGTCCGCGATAAAACTAATCACGAAATCGTTTACTGTATTCTGAGCGGCGATCCCAAGCTCGCGTCCGATATTCCTGAACGCCCCGAGATCGTCATTGATCAGCATCTCCCACGTGAAATTAACTCCACGCTCAAACTTCTGCGGCGTGTACGTAACCTTGTACGTCGAAAATTCGCCCTGCTCATGCTCGCCGCCTTCCGGCACCATCAGATACCGATCCGTGTCGCTCCGTCTCAGACGGGTTACGGTTTTCATGTCCCGAAGCGGGACGGTATTCACGAACTTTTTCCAGTTCGACGGCGCAAGTTCGTAGGACTTGATCAGGTCCCTCTCGACATTCGATGAATCCCCGACAAGATCCGCGAAATCGCTCGTCGTCCCCTCGCGGAGATTCATTGCCTCGATCACGCCTTCGACCGCGTGATCCTCGAAATTCTCATCGGCAAGGATCTGCCTGATGAGAGATCCGTAAAAACCCTTGTCCTGGGCTTTCTTCGCCCATTCTCTTAATAGACTCATTATTTTTCCTCCCTCATTTCGACCGATCCTAGCTCTGAAGGATTCGGCAATGGAATTTGTCGTCAGCATCCGAACCCGTAACCGCGCGCCCGAAAAGATCGTTGCTTGTAGACGTCTTTGTCAGCGCGTCGCTTGAATCGATGTAAATCAGATTTCCTGCCGACACACCCGCCAGCGTGAATTCAAAAATCCCTTCGAGCTGGAAACTCAGAAGGTCCCCCGATTCGACCGTCAGAAGCGCGACACCGTTGAAATCATTGATACGGTACGGCGACCCCGACGTATAACTGTCGCCCGCGGTCAGTGTGATTACCTCACCGCGCGAAATATAATTCTGCGCCATCCTGGCACCTCACTTTCTTTCATTAATTTAATTGCGATTGCACCAAGCGAAATTAATTGGATGTTCCCAACTAACTAATACCCCATCAATTTCAAAGTCACTTTCTTATCCCTCAAGTCCATACTATCAGCCGGTTTCTCGGAACCCATCCCTCGGATTATCCCTTCCGATGTCAACCCGGCCAGATACATCCTGTGACGTTCAATTAACCTGACAACTGCGGATTCAAAATCCCCGTCATCATTTTCAATTTTCATCGCTTCTCCAAAAATAAACTGCTTCGACTTCTCCGGAAGGCCGCTTGCTTCAACAAGTTTGTTTGCGACAGCTTCCCTCAGAAGCGTTTGACGCCGCGTTTCAACCTGCTTTTCAAGCTCCTCAATTTCACGACAGCCTTCCCCATCAGGATGAAAATATTCTTCCTTTACCTTCTCCCTGAGCTTGGTCGTGAGCTTCTCAAAAAGGTCCGGACGCGCTTCCTCAAGCTCATCCTCCGTGATCCTTTCTAAAAGCCTTAACCCTTCTTCATACCCCTGGCTTTCCCTGACTACCCGCTCGACCCTTCCTCCGGCAGCGGCTTTCGCGACAAAATCGACCGAATGCGCCTTGGTAATTTCTATTACTTCGCGCACCACTCTTCCATTTCGCCGGGAAACCCTTGTCCGACCAAGCGCGTTGATCGATAAATCGCCAGCCAGGCCTTCCATGATCATTGTCAGAAGCCAGTCGTGCGCCCTGCTCAACCTGATCTGCGCCCAGAGCTGTCCTTCATTGACCCAGACATCATCGATCATTCCGACAACATCGCGCACGCTCCGCTCTGCCTCTCCGCCTTTCGGATGGTCCGCGTAACACTGCACTCCGCGGAATACATCGACGGCGCCCATCACCACCTCGGGCGAATAATAAGTGCCGTTTTCCGAAAGCCCGCACGACAGGATGATCCCCTCAACAAGGCACCCTTCCACATCGACACGAGCTTCCTCCAATCTTGTGATAATTGGTATATTCATATCCTTTCCTCAGCATCACTTTGATTACATATAGTATTTTTAATCATTTTTATGGATCAAGATTGGGGACACCTTATTTTTGCCTGTGACGTTCTTGACTTCTACTGACCTCTCGCCAGGCAAAAAAAGGTGTCCCCGCAAATACACTTATAACCGATCAGTCACTTTCCAACTCCAACTTCTCTTTTTCCCTTACCGGATCCCCGATCCAGGGAATCATCCTTCTCGCAGAATCCTTCGACAGAAGTCCGCTATCTACCTGCTTTATGAGCGTATCGGTCAGACTCGCGACATCCTCGGGCGCGATCGGCGGAAAACTGACCTCCACCCCGCGATCCACATCCGCTGGAATCACGCCGCACTTTACTCCCGCATCTATTACCCTCTGAAATATCTTTTTGAAAACGCCCTCGAACAACCTCTGACGATCCTCGAACTTCTTGACCATCGCCAGTTCCATACTTCTTGTCGTCGCCAGATTGCCAGTCGATGGATCGCCGAAATAGTGCTCGAAAATCCCGCTTCCGGCAGCGATCATCAATTTAATCGCGCGACCGTCTTCCTTCGCGTCGTCCGCCCCTATCGACGGCGCGAGTACTTCCCAGTCCTCGCTTTCATGCACTACCAGGATACTTCCCGGCTTTGGCACGACATATTTCCCCGACGAATCCGTCTCGAACGGCCCTGAAGCTTTCGATGGCACCGTCGGGACCTTTCTCAGAAACGCGTACGATCCCCGCGCTTTGTTAATCGACAACCGATCCTCAAGCCAGCGGTCGTACGCATCGAGCCATGGGAGCACGCGGTACAATTCGCTCATGCCGCGCTTGCGATTCGATACGTTATTCACCTTGACGTGAATAATCTCATTCCCGTCGATTACTTCTTTAACATTGTCCTCTGCCGATGGAAACCAGCCATTGCCTCCATGTTTCGTAAATGTTTCGATCCACTCGTCAGGCAACCCGGCCTTTTTGTACTCTCTCAGGAACGCGACCGGTTTTCTTACATCATCGGCGTCCGAAACAATCTCCCTGATCTCCAGCGGGTCGATCATCGCCATCTTTACGGATCCATCGAAGGGATTTGTGAAAAATCGGCAGAAAATCTCGCCGTAAATCTGAAGCTCGTTACTCATCCAGTGCTGTGCGATATGCATGTCGTTGTCGGGATCGTTCCAGAAACGATTCAGAATTTCCTGCACCATCGGATCTGTCGAGGTGAATCCGACGCCTTTCCCCATAACAAACCATGTCGTGAGGTTTACGATCTGCCCAGCGAGAGGATTACTGCACCACGCGCTATAAGCCCTTCTCAGTATCGCCCGATGGTCTTCGTAATCGAGTTCGTCCCCGCTAGATACATCCCTCGACACTCGCCTCCATCCCCAGCGGCTGTTATCTCCTGGATCGATACGAAATTCCCCGCCTTCAATCGATGAACTGCTTTCCGCAATTTCCGATTTGCCTTCCGATCCCGGTTCGCTCCTGATAGCATCATTCAACCTTTACAGTCCGGGAGGAACCAATGCGTCGACTATCTCTTTTAAGCCCATCCTTTTTCTCCATTTCATTTTTTTATTGCAACTTCATAAACGTATCAGAACCACGCACGTCAGTGAGTGGTCTGCCAACTTCACTTTCAGACATTTTTTCATCCGTCATGCCAAATAAATTAATGGGTCCTGGTAGAC
>JAPKYR010000293.1 GCA_026394215.1 bacterium | reverse complement strand
AAATACGTACGGCAAAATCGTGGTGCCTGTACCCAATCCTTAGGCTTGTATCTGAACCTATATCCCCCGATTTCTGTGCGTATTTATCGGATTTAATACGATATTATCAATATAAACCCGTCGAGATTTCGCGGGATTGATCCTTTATGCCCTGGCAGAAACTTATAAATGGACTCGAAGAGATCGTCGGCGCTCCCGGCACCGATGGACTCGAACTGGATATCGCGCGCCTTGAGAAAATCAGGACTCATTTCAGAAAACTTGGCCTTAAGAAATTTCGCGCGCGGGATATCGCCGATGGCTACCTCGCCCTGCTTCCGAAAAGCAAACGAAGCGGAAAGGGAGTTTATTACACCCCGCATCAGGTGGTTGAATATATTCTCGATGAAGTCCTTCCCAAACCAAGGTCCGGCAAAAAAAAGTCCGATCCATGGTCGGATGGATTCCGAATTCTTGAGCCTGCATGCGGCGCCGGGTATTTTCTAATATCGGCTTACAAACGTCTTGTCGCTGCATATACAAAAAACGGCTACAGTCCGGGCGACGCAATCAGATTAATCCTGTCGGATCGGATCGCGGGGATCGATATCGACGGCAGCGCATTGCTGGTTACTATGGCAGGCCTTATCCAGGAAGCAGGGGACGATCTTGAGGATGCGTTAAAAAAGGGTCCTATCAGGCTGCCTTTATTCAAAGCTGATTTTCTTGACAAAGGCTGGGAGGTTACGGCTACGCCCTTGGGCGAGATTCTCAGGGCCGGAGTTCCGGCGATTGTCGGAAATCCGCCGTATATCAGTTTCTATGCTAAACGCGCGAAATCGATATCCGATGAGAAGAGGGAATATTACAAGGCCAATTATTTAACGGGTAGTGGACGCATAAACACATTTACACTTTTTATCGAAAGGGCATTCGACCTCCTGAAACCGTCCGGTATGCTCGGATTCATAATCCCGAATACTCTCCTGATAATGAAATCGTACGAACCGGTCCGGAAATATCTGCTCGACAACGGCTGGCTCAAATCTGTTGTCGATCTCAATCTGAAAGTGTTTCCGGAAGTCGAAGTCCCGACCTGCATCCTGACAGCCGAGAGAAGGGACCCCCGTGCGCTACCTTTTCCGCGAAAGGTTCAGATGGGATTCTGGGAAAGCGCTCGCGGGAAAGCCCCAGACGATCTCGAGGAGGGCAGCCAGGATATTTTCAGGGATTTGCCTTATACGATGTTCAATATCCATATCCGGCATGCCGACAGGGATATCATCGGTCAGATCGAGAAAAACGGCAGACAGCTTGGCGAGGATTTCGAGGTCAGGGATGGAATTAACCCCGCCAATGTATCGCATCGGCTGATCATTCAATCCCCTCAGAAACTTAACGAGCCCTACAAAAGAGTCCTTCGCGGAAAGGATATCGGAGCGTATCAGCTTAACTGGGACAATTTCTGGGTAAGGTACGAGCATGACTTTATAGATACTGAGAATGGCGAATATTGTTTTTTAAGGGATGAGCGGATTTTCAAAGCCAATCCGAAAATTCTGACGCGCCAGACAGCGAACTGCATTGTCGCAGCCTACGATGATAATTGCCATTACGCGATGAACACCCTCCACGTTACGATCCCGCTAAACGGCGGAATGAATCTGAAATGCCTCCTGGCCCTGTATAATTCGAGAGTCCTTAATTATTACTACCGACTGGTCTTTCCCGACACGGAACGTATTTTCCCGCAGGTAAAGACGATTAATGTCGAAAAACTCCCGCTTCCGACTCTGAACGGTCAGGAACCGAAACTGATTGAGCTTGCGGAGAAGCTTCTTGGAATCGACTGGGACTCATCGCAAAAAATGAAAAAAGGCGAAAAGATATTGGATGAAATAGACGAAGTGGTGTACGATCTATATGAACTGACGCCGAAACAGGTTGCCAGGATTGAAAATTCAACCCTGGACTGGATCAGGTTGTCTCACAGCAGGTGAGGTTGAAAAATTATGAAGATGCACTTTCCAGCGATTAATAAAATCCGGATATTTCACGCCGCGAGAGCGTTGGCGATAATCGCGATACTTACCGGAATTTCCGCGCAATCGCATGCGCAGGAACCGGATATCACGGTCAATGTGCCCGATATCCCTATCCCGTCCACATCCGACGCCATACAGCAGGCCCTGACCGCCGCCGAGACCATGTCAAACGATGGCCTCGCTACTATGAACGAGGATACCCTCCGTCAGGCAGCCGCCGCCTATGAACAGATTATTACCGATTTCCCAAATGACGAACGCCATTTCGACGCTTATTTCGCGTCGGTTTATATCCATATGGAGTACCTTCAGGGCTCGACCGATTTCGAGCACGCCCAGAATATCCTCAAATTACTGATAAACAACTATCCCTCCAATTACGCCGAAGTCTCCGACGCGCTACTGACCCTCGCGCATTTGAATTACAGATGCTTAACGGACTATCGCGCCGCACAGGAAAATCTGAGCGCTTTATTAAACGACCGTAATATATCGTCGGTTCTCGGCTCCCGCGACGTCGAGGTCAAGACCCTTCTGGCCAAATGCCGCCAGAAACTTGGCGAGTATGACGAGGCGATGCGTATATGGGAGGAGCTTGAATTTGCAAGCCCCGGAATTGATACCGAAGGCCGGCTACAATGGATACGCGAATCGGCCGGATGGTACCAGCTCGACGATGGCAGGATTCGGCTGTTTCTTGACAGCACAATCGACAGATCGGTCTACTCCGACGTCCTTTCAAGGCTCCATACGGGACTATCGAGAGCCGAATCGACTTGGAGGCTTCTGCAAGGGGGATCGATCGATGTCTACCTCTATAAATCCGCCGACCAGCTTTTCGATTATACCGACCGTTCCGATGGATTTGCCGTACCGGTCGATCAGGAAATTTATCTCTCGGTCGATGATGCCGACTCAATCCCATATCTCACAGGTTTGATTGTCAGCTCGCGGCTAAATTCGCGTCCAGACGCCACGGTCTTTCCCCTGTTCAGGGCCGGATTCAACAATTATTTTATGGGTGACCGCGAGCAGATCGACCGTATGGCCGCCCAGGAGATTTATTTCTATGGCGGGACAATCGACAACGATGTGCTCCTTTTCCCATTGAGCTTCGACTATACATTCTCGGAGGAATATCGCGCGATGTCCGCAAGCTTCCTCCATTACCTCCTCGAGGAAGGGAAAATCGACGCGGAAAGCCTTGAAAATTTCTACAGGCTCCTGTGGTCCAATCCGGAAGGAAGGATCAAACCCCCGATAGTGTCTGAAATCCAGCGCTGGCTTGAGCATGGGCAGGGGGAAGCTGTCGACACGCAGGCTACCCTCATGACCGCCGAATATATTTATGAGATGGCCAATCTCAAGCTTGGAATCGATCTGCAAAGCGAGCTTGCGCAATGGCAACAGACCCTCCAGCCCGATATCCTGCTTGTCGAAGCCGAACTCGGAAGCCTGTCGTCCAACGTCAGCCGCGTGGACGTCGACCTGTCCACCCCCGAGAAAGCGCTCGAAACGTGGTGGAACGCGTACAGGTCGGGCGATTTCGACGCGATGATCCAGGCCAGCACTAGCGAGATGGCCAATTTTCTCCAGGAGGCGAAGGACTACTATATCCAGCAGGGAGTCCTCGACCAGGTCATACAGGAATATTTCGTCAGGCCGTATCGAAGCGCCACGATGGTGGTCGTAACAACCGGCACATACGCCGAGGATATCTATGCATATGAGGTCGAGATCGAATCGGGGGACACTGTCGAACCGAAGACGATTGTAGTGCGCCTCGAAAACGGTTTATGGAAAGTCGATTCGAACTGAGTGCCATCGTCTGTGCCATCTTCTTCCAGAAGATGGGCCGATGTGTCGACGGCTTCCAGCCGTCGGAATCTGCCGATTAAAATTTAAATTATGTTAGTTTATGATTTATTTTTTATCTATCAATGAATAGTCGACATCACTCCAGTTTTGAAACTTTTCATTAACTTCATTGATTATTTCTTCGAACAGTTGCGGGTCCCGGCGCGAGATGGAGTCGCAAATACAGTATACGATATTCAATATATCGTAATTCTGCCCCAGCTTGAGATAGAAGGCAGTTTCGTCTTTAATCGCCCGGATCAGCAATCTGAGCGAGTCAAGCTGGCATTTTACCGCCTCTTTGGAAAACTCGTCGGGATGATACCTGACATGATTCCTGAGGCGGCCTAGCTGGCGCCTGACTTTTGTAAACTCCTTTTCAAGCGCCAGGACCCGTTTCTGGTACAGCAAGATATCCATTGAGGTCCTCCCTGCAGGGGGTAATAAATTTTACCTCTGAGAGAAATATAGCACGATGTTGCTATTTTGTCAAGAGGGGGCAATGGATTTAGGGGATTTTTTTGAAAAAATTGGGGTAATTGAATGATATGGCTTGTGTAGGGATTTTTCCTCACCCCCCGGCCCCCTCTCCGCGATGTGGCGAGGGGGAGAGATGTTGGGGGAGATTCGGCCAAACATGCATGGTTATGATATAATGCAAGAGTATGTCACATACGGAAAGGAAAACAAAAATGGAGATTCTGGAATATACTGAGATTAACCCGATCACATACCGGATGAAGCTGAGGATCGGGATGGATGAGATGAAGACGGAATTTGAGAATGTACTTGAGGCGATGACGAAGGATTCCGAAATTCCGGGATTCAGAACAGGGAATGCGCCAAGTAGTATTGTTAAAAGGTATATTGGTGCAGAAGGAATCTGGCGGCAGGCACGGGACAGGGCGACATTCAAAGCATTCGAGGAAGCACTCAAAGAAAAAGGATCATCATGCATACTGAAACCAGAAATTGACCATACTGAATATGATGGCCAGGGAGATTATGAGGTTAAAGTAATCTATCATCCGGAACCGCCATCGCCCCAGGAATTGATGAAAAAATTCCAGAATGAGAGTATGTTCGATAATAAAGGACCGGATGAACATATACCAGAGCATTTGAAAAGGGATCCTGATGAGGATCATCGAAGGCTATTAAAAGGGGGACCTACATTTGACCTGAACAAGGGGAAGAAAGCCTGAATTAGGCGAAATTATTATTTAACTATTCCATGTTGTACAATTTCCTCAATGCCTGGGCGGCTTCTTCGGGATGGGGAATGTCGAAAGCCCATTTACCTTTTACAGTTTCAATTGTCACCGCAGTATGTGAACCAACCCACGGCGCGAAACGGTCACCCTCAATGTAATCAGGAATATTTTTATAATTCCCATCTTTGACATATATATTTGTAATCCGTTTAATTTCGTTTGAATTAACTATAATCTTATTATACCTATGTAATTTATTTCGAAATACAATTTTATCCTGGAAGGCTTCAAGTATAATTCTCTCGTTAATATAATATTTCTCTAAAATATAGTAATATAGACTAACTACAATTGCTGAAATAATTAAAATTTGCAATGCAATTGGAATAAAGATTTGCTTGTATAATATATACTGATCCACTAATTCAGTGACAGCAAAAACTAATGCTGGGAAAATAATCAACTGCTTAAGAATTGGATTATAATGTTTTAACCTGTATTTCTTAAACTTAATTATTGCTTGATTCCAATTAACATGGTGTATGGAATATAATGCGGATTCTTTATATATACGCTTAATGTTATTAAATACCGTTTCAGAATCCGATAAACCCAACAGCCAAGTTTGCGTATCTGAGATAATTTCAATTGCCGATTTATGATTATTTAAAGAAATAATATTACTGGGATATTTTAAATATTTACGATATTCACGAATTGCAGGAAAATAATTAATGCCATTAAAATTAATATCGCTGAAGGGGCCATGAGAATGAAATATGATCTTTCTTAGTTCTAATTTCGCTACTGACCAACGTTGTATAATTATTGGCCCATGCTTATTTACAATTACTATTTTATCGACAAAAAATAATACTGTTAAAGTTGGTATAACGTATATTTGCCATAATAAAATAAATGACACTATTACTGCCAAGCTATCGATCCATGCAACAATTTCGTCGTGAATGCCAATAGGTGATAAATTGGTAACTAACCCAGTTGAGAACAATATCGCTACGATTAAAGGCCCAATGGCATAATATAAAGGCCATGGTTTTCCACTTTCCTTATATACATATAATAGTGAATGTTCTGAATTATTCATTTATTTTAATAATCAACATTATTAAATATTAATACAATCAGCTATAACCAAGAGGTTGGCGATTCTCATAACATTCAACTGCAGGAGCTAATAAAGTGTTCATGCATCCAAACGTTCCGAGGACGACACCTAATTTGAAAGCAGTATCGGCTAGAAATTTAGCTGGGCCAAGAACTAATATTATTCCCAGTATGTAGCCCGGCATCGCGACCTCCATGTGCATCCAATCTTCTTACAGAGGTCCGGAGCGTTGCCGGGTTCCATTGATAATTTCCACCAGGCCTTTCAATCATATTCCGCTCCCTCAATGCATGTCAAACTGCCGTCGCCCCAATCCGGTGGAATATATCCTTTCCGTATATAACTGTGGATACTCGAATGTTCCCACAATGCTGGGGCTGAAACCAACCCATGCTTCACCGGGTTATAATGTATGTAATCGACAAACTTGTTATTGTGACCATCATCACGGATCGTTGACTCCCAGAAACGGTCTTGCCATAAACTATCCTTCCTGCTTATCCTCCCAATACGCCTGAATTTGAATGTAATATGCCTTTTAAAATCCCAGATGACCCTTGAATAATCCGCTTCAGGCGATTTAATGAGGAGGTGGATGTGGTCGGGAAGGATAGCCCATGCTATGTAAATGACACGGTATTTTTTTCGCATATACACCATTGCGGCATACACCATGTCGCGTTCCGATTTTTCGCTTAAATGGGGCAGACGATTCCCAGTGACGATGGTGAAGAAATATTCATCGTCCGGATTACCGGATTTGTTGCGACGGTAGTTAACCATTACAGGAATATTATACCATAGGATTGGGAAAATTATTTATATATGAAACCCGGCAACGCTCCGGAAGATTGTTAGAAGATTGGAAGGTTATTAGGGTCGCGATGCCGGGCTACTTACTACTTACTGGAAGCATATGACACATTCGATCATCTTCTAGAAGAAGATGACACATATGGTGCAGCCTTGCCTGGATTCATTATGCTATAATTCCCGCCATCGGAACCCATTCCGGGAACGTAAATTATGAGCTTACTCGAAAATTGCAATGTCCTCGTGACAGGCGGCGCCGGTTTTATCGGCTCGCACCTGACCGACTACCTTCTCGGTAAAGGCCACGGCGTCACGATTATCGACGACCTGTCTACCGGATCGCTTGATAACATCGGCCATCTGCTCGACGACCCCCGCGTGAAATTCATCGAGGGCACGATTCTCGATCCCGAACTGGTCGAGTATTTCGTGAAAAAATGCGACCTGATCTTCCATCTCGCCGCAGTCGTCGGAGTCAAAAATGTCGTCGATTTCCCGCGCCACGGGATCGAGGTCAATGTCGGCGGCACGGAAATCGTTTTGAGATCAGCCGCCGAACATAAATGCCGCATCGTCCTCGCGTCATCGTCGGAAGTCTACGGCATCTCGACCGACATCCCTTTCCGTGAGGATGGCGACCGCGTCCTGGGGCCGACCAATGTCCAGCGATGGAGCTACGCCGCAAGCAAGGCGCTCGATGAACATCTCGGCCTGACATACGCCGCGGACGGACTCCCGGTCTCCGCGGTGCGATATTTCAACGCGTACGGTCCACGGATTCAGGAATCGGGCTACGGGTCGGTTATCGCGCGATTCATGACCCAGGCTTTCAGCGGTGGCAATATAACGCTTTACGGCGACGGGAGCCAGACAAGATCGTTCACCTATGTCGCCGACACGGTTAGAGGGACTTATCTCGCGGGAACTCATCCGGATGCGGTCGGCGAGATTTTCAATATCGGTTCGAGAGTGGAAACATCGGTCCGCGAACTCGCGACAGCAATCTGTAAATTAACAAATGTAAAACCTGTTTTTGAAACAATCCCGTTCGAGGAAATTTTCGGGTCGAATTTCCAGGATATCGGGCGGCGCGTGCCGTGTATCGATAAGGCCGAAAAACTGCTCGGATTCGTGCCGGAAATCTCCTTAGAAGAGGGCTTGAAGAAAACCATCGCATGGGCGCGGAAAAATTACAAATCGGCTAATTCCACGCATTCGAAGTGATAACAATGGAACCATCAACCGCAATTCTTGAAAACGATATCGCGCGAAGCCTTATGGATAAAATCGACAACCGCACGGCGATAATCACGGTCGTCGGAGTCGGATATGTCGGCCTTCCGCTCGCAATTTACTTCGCGGAGGACGGATTTTCGGTCAGGGGTTTCGACGTAAGCCCGGTAATCGTAGACACCCTCAACGGCGGCACAAGCCACATCAAGGATGTGCTTTCCGACAGGGTAAAAGCGGTCGTCGATTCCGGAAATTTCCGCGCGACATCGGACGAATCGATTCTCAAGGACACTGACATTGTATTTATATGTGTACCGACACCGTTCACAAAAAATAAAACTCCCGACATCACCTACATAGAAAATGCCACCGGGACTATCGCGAAATACCTCCATCCCGGAATGCTGATAATTCTCGAAAGCACCACCTATCCCGGCACCACAATCGAAATTGTCAAGCCGCCGCTCGACGCGAAAGGTCTGACTGAGGGTAAGGATTACTTCCTCGTCTTTTCGCCGGAACGTGTCGATCCCGGAAACCTTGTTTATACAATCGCGAACACCCCGAAAGTCGTTGGAGGATTGAGCGAAGTCTCGACCGATCTCTGTTGCAGGCTTTACGCGCGAATTGTCGGCGAGGACAAGGTCGTTCCGGTTTCGAGTCCGACAGTCGCGGAGATGGTAAAGCTTCTCGAAAATACTTTCCGGGCAGTCAATATCGCGTTGATTTTCGAACTGACCTTCCTCTGCCATCGCATGGATATAAATATCTGGGAAGTGATCAAGGCGGCATCGACAAAGCCATTCGGATTCATGCCGTTCTACCCCTCGCCCGGAGTCGGCGGTCATTGCATTCCGGTCGACCCGTATTATCTTTACTGGAAAGCGCGCGAGTACGATTTCCACACGCGTTTTATCGAACTTGCGGCGGAGACCAACCTTCGCATGCCGGACTGGGTGGATCAAAGGGTGACGAGGATTTTAAACCGCGACGGGAAATCGATAAGGGACGCGAAAATCCTCGCACTCGGCGTGACTTTCAAACCCGATTGCGACGATGCGCGAAATTCGCCTGCGTTACGGGTTATCGAATTGCTCCTGCACCATAACGCCGATGTTTCCTACAACGATCCATACGTTCCGCATATCGAGGTCGGTGTACCTAAAGGCGACTACACTCCGGTCCTTGGTAAACCTGTAAAGCTCGATTCTATAGATATAACGGACAAAGCGATTGAAAATGCGGATCTGGTGCTGTGCCTTGTGAATCACTCGGATTACGACTGGAAGAGGATTATCGGAAAGAGCGCGGTGTTTTTCGACACGAGGGGAGTATCAATCGCCTTCCCGGAGTTTAGTGATAAGGCATACCTGCTGTAGTATTCCGAACATAACCAATTTTTCTGATACTTTTCCTTGCCAAAACAGGTGTAAAAATGGTATATGTTTCAGGTTGCGATCTTTAATGAATCGAGGTTTCATAATGAGTAGAGTCTGTCAAGTCACTGGAAAGCGTCCGAAAACCGGAAATCAGGTCAGCCATTCACAGCGGCACACCAAGCGTATTTTCAACCCGAATATAAAAAATAAAATCCTTGTAATTAACGGTAAGAGGATAAAGATGAAGGTCAGCACTCGCGGACTTCGCACGCTTGAGAAAAGAGGCATAATCTAGCCTCCGATTTCACCAATGAAATTTTCAAACCGGGTTATGTGCCCGGTTTTTTATTGCGATATGCTGGAAGGGGCTGTTGAAAAATTATCTGTTTGCTGTAATTATGTAGGACATGCTTTCCAGCTTGTTATTGAATGCCAGCAATCATCATGGTTTCAGTAACTGGAAAGCATGTCCTACATAAATTAAATTAAAATCCACTTTTTCAACAGCCCCTGGAAGCACATGACACGCTTTGCTCATTCGCTGGATGCGTATGACACGAAATTGGCCTCAGAGCATTGCTATTGGATCGACGTCGATTTCCACCTTTATCTCTTTGGGAATCCGGGCAGTTCTGTATGAGGCATTGAGCCACGCGAGAATGTGGCTCACACGTTTTCCCTTCAGTATGCAGTGAAATCGCCATCTCGTATCTATTTTTTCAAGAGGCGCGGGCGACGGTCCCAGCATTTTCAAATCTTCCCTTGTATTAGGCGGCATTTCGCTTAATTTCGATTCCAGCGATCTTCCGAAATTAAACGCGGCGTTATCGACAGCATCGCGATTTTTCCCCGAAAAAATCACTCTCGTAAGGTGGGTCGCGGGGGGATAGTTGAGTTTTTCCCGCAGGATAATTTCGCGGCTATAGAACTCCTCGAAATCCTGCGCGATGGCGGTTTGAATTATCCAGTTGTCGGGATTGTAGCTCTGGATAATCGCGATACCGCCGCCCTGCATCATGAGCGAATCCGACCGCCCGGCGCGTCCGACAACCTGGGTCAGAAGCTGGTATGTTCTTTCATTGGCGCGGAAATCGGGGATGTTAAGGCTCTGATCCGCGGAAATTACGCCCACCAGCCTGACCGATGGAAAGTCAAAACCTTTCGCGATCATCTGGGTTCCGAGCAGGATATCCACTTCATGTTTACGCATAGATTCGACGATTGTCATACGCCGTCCGCGCGTTTTAACCGAATCGCGATCCATCCGCATAGTGATGGCTGCAGGGAATAGCTCGCGGACTTCGGCTTCCAGACGTTCCGTCCCCCATCCGAGAAAAACAAGCTTTTCCTGGCCGCATCGCTGGCAGCTATATAAAGCCTGGTCGCGATATCCGCAGTGATGGCACAACTGGACTCGTTCGCGCCGGTGATATGTAAGGGAAATCTCGCACTTCGGGCATTTCGCGCTCCATCCGCATTTCGGGCACACGAGGCTCTGGGCGAATCCCCTTAAATTCAGGAAAAGAATCGCCTGACGTTTCATCGCGAGGGTTCGACTGAGTTCCTCTCTAAGCTCAGACGACATCAGCCCGATCGCCATCTCGCGACCGTCGATGTCCATCGTCTCGGCGTCTTTCTTTTTCGGGGCAGGCTCGAGTTCGGGGCGGACGATTCGAACCTCGGGAAGCTCTCCTCCGACAACCCGCGCCGGAAGCCTTAGAAGCGTGTAAGTTCCCGTCAAAGCCGCATGGAAGGATTCAACAGACGGCGTCGCGCTGCCAAGAACAAGGACGCTGTTTTCGATTTTCGACATACGGCGGGCGGTTTCGCGCGCGTGATATTTCGGACGCTGGTGCTGCTTGTAAGCCGTTTCGGATTCCTCATCGATCACAATTACGCCGCGATCCGGCATCGGGGCGAATAACGCGCTTCTCGCGCCGATCACGATATCCCTTTCCCCCTTGCGAATAGCTCTCCATTCGTGAAGGCGCTCGCGCTCGGTCAATTCTGAATGCAGCAGCGCGACCCTTCCGGGGAATGTCCGCATGAAACGTCTGACGGTCTGATAGGTCAGCGCGATTTCGGGGACGAGAATTGTCGCGCGCTTCCCATGCGAGATTGCGCGCCTGCAGATTTCGAGATAGACTTCGGTTTTTCCGCTTCCGGTAACTCCGAACAGGAGGAAGGTCCTGGATTTCCCTGTATCCATCGCCTTCACAATTCCGGCGATCGCCTTTTTCTGAGCGGGAATTAAATCTATATCCGAATCCAATGTTTGATTATTTTGCAAAAGCGATGCATCGATTATTTCCTCAAGGAAGCCTTTTTTCGCCAAGCCCCTGATTGCGGTTCCGCTTCCCGGAATTTCACGGATGATCTCGTCGCGAGAGAGCGTGCCTCCGACCTGGTCGAGGAGATCAAGCACTTCCCGCTGACGTTCTGACTTGAGGTTACCCCACCCCGATTCTCTCGCTGTGGCGGAAATTGACAGATAGCTTCCAGCACCGAGATGTCGGATTCTTGTGCGGATTCCAATTTCGGTTTTAAGAATTCCCGATTCGATCCATTTTTTAATGAGAGCCTCAGCGCCGGATTCCGATAAGCTCCCACCTTTGAGGTCGTCTATTAACTGGCTATGCGGAATACGGGCCGATTTGTCGGGCCTTAGTTCCATATTTATCGCGTCCGGTCGGGAAAAAAGTAGCCCAAGCGACGAGATTGCGTCGAGGAATTTACCCGGATTATCTGCGGTCAGAATGGTGGTTGCATAAAGCGATTTAATCTCCGGCGCGAAAGGGGAGAGGGCGTCATGCAGGCTGCACGCGTAGTAACCGGCGATCCACCTCGCGACCTCGATTTCTTTTTCGGTAAGAAGGATCTCATCGGAATACACGGCCTTCAGCGGTTTTATCGCATACGGAAGGGACTGGAGGATTTCGTCGTACTCAACAAAAGCAGTGACGATCCCGATTCGCACGGATTTTCTGACATCGACGGCAACGATAGTCCCGATGCTGATTTCGCGAGCCATGGGTTCCGGCACGCGGTAGGTCAGGGATCTACCGATCCGTCCTCCGCCGGAGAGCGGTACGATTCGAACGTAGAGGTGTTCGGGATTAGATTTTTCTGATCCGGCATTCATCGGGACGGGAATTATACCATCGGGAGGGGATGGTGAGTATTTTTGAGGGGGGAAGTGGCGCATTCAGGGATTGTTTCTGGATTGTTGGAAAGGAATGTAACGTATCAGAACCACGAACGTCAGTGAGTGGTCTGCCATGATCACTTACTAAACCGTTACAGAATCTTCTTCGACTTCTTTTGACTAGCCTTAGCGCATTTAACAAGACGCTCCTTGGTAAATTGACCATGGCAGACCACTCACTGACGTTCGTGGTTCTGATACGTATAAAGCTACAGATTATTAAGTTAATGGATTAATAATACAAACAGATTCGTAATTACTGTGGAGTGCTGAAGTCAGGCGTCGGGTTGTCAGAGTAAATCGGATAAGTGACCGTGATAGTCGCATCCGCCCACAGCGTGCTTCTCCAACCGATTAAAAAGGGCGCTACGCGGTCTTCCAGAAGGTTATTGGTGATATCGTCCTTCATCTCGGCGAGTGTCGGCTCATATGCGTCCTGTTTTTCGGTTGTTTTAATAAGGAACCAGCCTGTACCGATTTGCAATGGCTGCGAAACGCCTCCGACTGGCTGGCTGAATGCCGTGTCCAGCATGAGGGTATTTTCGCCCGTTGCGGCTCCGCGCGGCACCAGGTCTCCGATATCTCCTCCGTATAGACGGGTAGCTTCGTGCTTGCTGACGTCCATACATACGGCTTCGAAGGTTTCGCCTGCGACGATGCGGGCCCTTGCAGCGATTGCTTCGGCTTCAGTATCCACAAGGATCATGCTGAATCTGACAGCTTCAGGTCGGGTCCATAAATGAAGATTATCAAGATAGTACTGAAGAATCTGGTCCTCGGAGATTACGATTTCCTGTTCGGTGATGACATTCTGGGTTTTAGCGCCAAGAACATCGAGCGCCATAAGATGCTGGCGGAGGGTGGCTGTGATGACATCGGCTCCAAATGCGGCGTCGAGGATTCCCAGCCTCTGCTCGTCATAAACATCCGCAAGACTCTGGCGGACTTCAGCATCCGTAACGCTAACTCCCATACTTGAGGCCTGGTCGACGAACAGCATTTCCTCTATGAGCGACTGAATTGTGGTGCTTCCATACTGTCGAAGCAGATGGAATAGAAGTACCGACTCTGCAATATCCTTGTCGAACACCCTGGCGATTGTCGGGGCAATGAAGCTGCCGTCGGCTCCGGGAACAAACGACGCCGGAGGACTATCGGCATAAATCGGATAAGTGATCTCAATATTACCTGCAGCCTCGTCCATCAATCCCTTCATCCATGTCTCAAGATAAGGCTGAACAAGCTGATTGACCATACCTGCGTGAAGGTATTCGCGCATTTCATCGAGGGTCGGTTCCGTATAGTCGGTCTTTTCCGTCGGGGTGAGAATGTAATATTTCCCTTCGACATAAAGCGGCTGGCTGACATCGCCGATCGCAAGTAGAAACGCGGTATCCTCAAGCGTTTTACGCTCGCCGCTCGAATATCCTTCAGGCACAAGACCGCCGATATCGCCGCCATAAGCTCTTGTTCCGGGATGGGTGCTGACTTCCTGGCAAACGGCGGCAAAATCTTCCCCGCCGAGAATCCGGTTTCTTGCGGCGATCGCCTCAGCTTCCGTAGCAGTTTCTATCAGGCTGAACCGCACGCTTTTCGGGGTAGTCCATTGAGGCAGGTTGTCGATAAAGAACTGCTGAACCTGCTCATCGGTAACCTGGATATTATTTTCGGTTACAAGCTGGTCGATTTTCAAAGTCACGATTTTAAGCGCCAGGAGTTGAGTACTAACGGCATATTCGAGGATACCGTTTCCGAATGAGTCCATGAGGGCGGACAATTTTTCGGGTGGATAAGCGTTTGTGAGGTATTCGGTGACGTCGTTAGCCCCAAGAGAAACTCCCATCGCATTGGCCTGCCGGACAATAACCTCATCCTCGATCAGGTCATAGAATGTCTTTTCGCCGTACATTCGCATTAATGTAAACATCAGCGACGGCTCGATCAGGATTTCCCCGTTCACCTGCGCCACATCAGTGGAAATGAACGCGCCCGGATGCGTCTGAGCGTCTCCTCTGGAAGGCATCATTAAAATAAACGCCGCGCAGACTATGAATCCTGTAATTGCTACGCAGAACCTTTTCTGTGTAATTTTCATCTTTATCTCTCCTGCCCAGTAATAATGGGAACCGGAATAATTTCGACTTTTTGGATTTTCCTTGTTTATTTTTTTTTATTTTTTATTTTCAAAACCCGGCTTCTTAATGCCGGTCGTTTTTTTTAAGAATCGCCGCGACTTCCAGCATGATTGATTTCGCAATTTCCTTTTTTGTGTTTTTTGGCAGATGTTTAATCTCCCCATCGGAAAAAAGGACCGATATTTCATTGTGTTCCGAACAGAAGCCTATATCGGATCTTGAGACATCGTTCAGGCACATCAGGTCGCACGATTTTTCCTTCATTTTCCGCAAGGCTTCTTCTTTTCCCTCAGGCCCGAACTCCGCAGCGAATCCGACCAGCAACTGGCGAACCGGTTTTTTTGTCCCTAGCTCCCTGAGAATATCCCGGGTTCTTTTAAGCTCGATATTGCTAAGATCCCCGATCTGCCCTTTTTTTATTTTTCCATTGACTTTTTTTACAGGCGTGAAATCGGCGACAGCCGCGGACATTATGACTGCATCATGGGATTCTGCGATATTGAAAATAATTTCCGCCATCTCTTCGGCGCTTCCAACATGCTCCACCTGGATGCCCGCCGGAGGTTTCAGATCCGACGCGGTGACAAGGACTACTTTTGCCCCCAGATCCCTCGCGGCTTCGGCAATCGCATGCCCCATCCGTCCGGATGACTGGTTTGTAATATACCTGACATCATCGATAGCTTCCCTGGTGCCGCCGGCTGAAACAAGGACCCGTCGTCCGGAAAGCGGACCGGATTTCCCAAGTTCCGCCATAATCCGTCCATAAATCTCATCGAGGGGCGATAACCGTCCCCAGCCCTCTTCGCCGCATGCCATAAGGCCTTTATCGGGTCCGATAAACTCGATCCCGCGTTCTTTCAGGATTTCAACGTTATGCTTCGTGGCGGGATTTTCCCACATGCGATGGTTCATCGCCGGCGCGATAAGGTGGGGCGTACCGAAAGCGAGCGCGATCAACGCAAGAGGATCGTCCGCGATCCCCATTGCGTATTTCGCGATTATGTCCGCCGACGCGGGACATGTGACGAGAAGGTCGGCCTGCCTGGCCAGAACGATGTGCCCGATTTCCTGACGGCTGTTCTCGGGTAAAACTTCGGACATCGCAGCCCGTCCCGTAAGGGCTTCAAGGGTGGTGCGCGTGACAAATTTTGCGCCGCCCTCGGATAAAATCGGCACAACTTCGACGCCTTCCGCCATCAGGTCGCGGATAATGTCGAGTGCCTTATATGCGGCGATACTTCCGGTTATTCCAAAAAGTACAGTTGGCATTGCTTACCTGTAATCGTCCAAGTTAAGGCTTACTCTCATCGGACTGCTGCGAGAGAACTCTTTCCCTGACTACGGAAGCGGCTTCGCGACGTTCGCTCTCCTTCTCAAGATATTTCTCCATTTCATCCGGAGCCAGAAACTGGCCCCTGACTTTGCCTTCAGCGATTCGTTCCAGTGCCCGTTGAAGCGGTTCTTTTTCATCCCGGTCCTTGATACTGATTCGCCGGGCTTCTCTCGCGGCAAGCATAGCCAGTTCATAGATACTGCCGACCTTGTCGAGTAGTTCGTCGATTGTTGGTGTTCGCATTAAGCTGATTATCACCTCAGAAATATTTTACGATCCAAACCGATCAGGGTCGAATCCTGATACGCGGCATTTTCACGCATTCGGCCGTTAAAATAGCCGAAAGAGTCTCAGCCGCTTCTCTTAGCTTTCCTGAATCGTTGACAACGATATATTCAAACTGGTTCATCTGCTGGTATTCCCAAGCCGAGTTCCTGATGCGCCTTTCGATCTCTTCAGGCGATTCAGTGCCGCGTTCCCGTAAACGGGTATGCGCGACTTTACGATCTGAAGGGGTTACGAAAACGGATGTGAAATCGATTTTGCGCTGCATCACCTGCAACGCCCCCTGGACATCGATTTCCAAAAGCACAATCCAGCCCCCGTTTAGTTTTTCCTCCACCCAGTCCTTACGCGTTCCGTAATAATTTCCGTGGACTTCCGCCCATTCAAGAAAAGCGCCGGCGGAAACAAGCTCCTTGAATTCGTCGGGGGAAACATACGCGTAATGCTCGCCGATAACGCCATCCGCTCGAGGCTTGCGCGTTGTAGTGGAAATCGAGAGGACAAAATCGTTTCTAATCGATTTCATCTCCTCGATGACGGAGCCTTTTCCGGTACCCGACGCGCCCGAGATAATAACGATAAAGCCGATCTGTCTTTCGCCGTTATTGTTTGAGCCGGGATTATTTTCAGGAGCTGATGTCATGTGATTATTCCTTAAAATTCGCGCTCAATCATGAAGCGCCCAAGTCCTGCCAGCAGGTTCCTTGAAGGCGATTCTTCCAGTTCATCAAGGTACGGAAGAGCAGATTCGATATATTCCATAGCAATTTTATTTACGTGGTCGATGGTTCCGATCTCTCTCAGGGTATTTTCCGCAAGATCGACCTCATCAGGCGTTATATCGCTTTTCCCAATCAGCGGTTTCAGAATTCTAATCTGGCCGGGCTTCCCGGTACTGAAAGCATGAAGGAGTAAAAGCGTATGTTTTCCTTCGCGAAGGTCGCTTCCGCGTGGTTTTCCGAGTTTCTCCTCATCGCCGACCAGTCCGAGGATATCGTCCTGAATCTGGAAAGCAAGGCCTGCCGCGCGCGAGAATCCGGCAAGAGCCGTTACTTTCGGGTCGGATGGATCGGACGAATTCAAACCGGCCATCGCGCCTGATGTCCCGCAGAATTCAAAAAGGGCTGCGGTTTTACCCTCAAGCATTTCGATAACCTGATCCTCGGCGATATCGCCGATATTTTCGCGCGAAAACCTGACATCCCTTGCTTCCCCGTCGACAAGCGCCGGTGTAAGCTCGGCGTACATAATTCGCAGGATTCTAATGACCACTTCCGGAGAAATCCCGTTGTCAATCAGCTTCAGACAAAGCAGGTTAACGAAACCGTGCATCAGGTCGCCGACAAGAATCGCGATATCGCGTCCGTATTTCTCACTGTCTTTATCTCCGCCCGCTTTACGCGCAGCAGCTTCAATTTCCCGATGCAGGCTGGGTTTTCCTCGGCGAAAATCGTCTTCATCTATTATATCGTCATGAATCAGTGTCCAGTTATGATAGAGTTCGACCGCAGCCTGAAGGGGCAGAGTGATATCTTCCATTTCCTTTCCGGAAGACGCACCTGCGGCAAGAGCGATCAATGCAGGGCGAAGGCTTTTGCCTCCTCTGGATGGATATGATAAAAGGAAATCTCTTACGTGCGGTTCCCCAACCAGAGACGTTAATCCAAACCCCTTAATGTAGTTGACAACAGCTTCGCGACGGTCGGCGAGGTAGCCTGAGAGCGCGTTTCTGTCGGCAGCAGTAGTGTCTACTGGCATTGTAAAGATGTCACCGCTTTTTCTATCTCTTCAAACTCCATGAACAGACCGCGCTTGTAAACGTCACGAGCGATAACCGTGCGCATAATCTCATTGGTGCCTTCATAAATCTGGTGAATCTTAGCGTCCCTGAGAAGTTTCTCGCATGGATAATCCATCGAGTAGCCGTAGCCTCCGTGAATCTGGATTGCTTCGTTCGCGACCCACATGGCGGCATCCGACGCGAAACATTTAGCCATAGCAGCTTCGCGGGTTACACGCAGACCCTGGTCCTTCAGCCATGCGGCGTAATAACACATAAGTCTTGACGCATTTGCCTTCATGGACATATCCGCGATTTTCAACTGTATTGCCTGATATTTTGAAATGGATTTGCCGAACTGAACCCTTTGCTGCGAGTATTTTACGGATTCCTCGATTGCACGGGTCATGATTCCAGTCGCGCTCGCGGCCACGCCGATTCTTGCGCCGTCGAGAATATCCATCGCGATCTGGAAACCGCGCCCGACATTCCTCATGCCGCCAAGGACGGAATCTTTCGGGACTTTCATATCATGGTAACGGGTCTCGACCTGATGAGACGCGTGAATTCCCATTGTTTTTTCAATGGTCCCTGTGGAGAATCCCTCCCATTCGGTGTCGATCAGGAACGGGGTTATGCCCATCAGGCCCCTGGCAGGGTCGACGGTCGCGAAGAGGATGACGGTTCTTGCGATATCGCCATTTGTTGTCCACTGCTTTTCGCCATTGATAAGCCAGTGGTCGCCCTTGTCCTCCGCGAGGACACGGATATTGCTCGCGTCGGAGCCGGCGTCGGGTTCAGTCAGAGCGAATGCGCCGATGTAGGTTCCGTTCGACAGTCCTTCAAGGTATTTTACTTTCTGCTCTTCGGAGCCGTACCGGATTATCGGGTTTGTGCCAAGGGAGCAGTGCGCGCCGACGACAGTACCAACGCCGGAACAACCTCTGGAAATCTGCTCGCCGATCAGGGCATATTCAAGGTATCCAAGGCCTGGTCCGCCGTATTTCTCAGGGCAGATCGGGGCCATCATGCCAAGCGCGCCGAGGGCTTTGATAACCGGCCATGGAGTCTCACGTTCAAGATCGTAACGCGCGGCGTTCGGGATAATGAGGTCATTCGCGATCTTCCTCGCAATATCCCTGATGGCAATCTGTTCCTCAGTTAAGCAAAAATCCATTCTTCAGTCTCCTGTTTGCTTTTTATGACCGATAAGTTTACGCACGCTTACATAGCCTGGGAGTATCGGGATAAGACGCCAGAAGCACCAGCACGCAACTATCGCCGTGACAAGCGCAGGTAAAACCAGTAAACCCGGCTCCCAGGTTTGAATCTGGTGTGCGAAAAGACTATAGATTTTACTAGTGAAAGCGAACAAATACAAGACAAGAGTGGCAGGTAATATAATGAAATACCGGATTTTGAAAGATTCAGCGGATGCCCTGATTTTCTCAGGCGGCATATACGGATCGGCTAATTCGCCATTTTCCGGTGGTTTATCAGGCTCCGGGACATCCTTCGATTCAATTTTTAGCTTTAGCATAATAGCATCAACCCGGATGGGACCGCCAAGCCGGTGGATATGAATCAGGCTCTCGAAAAACTGGGAATTTTTGCTGAACGAGGTGTGAAGAATGTAAAAAACGAAGAACCAGATAATAAGGTAGAAAACAAAAAGCCATTGCTGGAGAGATAAACGAAGGTTTTCGAGCAACCAGCTTGAAAAAAAATATCCGCCCGTGAGCGAGCATAGCAGGATGGTTGTTTCGCCCCACCATAAAAGCCCAAGGGCAAAGGGAGGTGGGAGATTCGAAAGCCATCTGATAAATCGGGGATATAACATTGGCAAAAAGGGCTGCGATGCCGGAAGAAAGCGTGCTATTCCTTTGCTTTACGAAGGAATGAAATGAAAGAGGAAGAATCGCTCTCGAATGCCCCCTGATTCTGATCGTTTACCTCAAGGAGCTTATCGAGGAGCCTTCCCATGATATCCTCGTTCTCAAGAATCTGATGGATAAAATGGTTCTTCCCATCTTCCGAAAGGGTTTTATATATTTCCTGAATGCGGACAACTTTCTCTGCGTCGTTCTTATTTTCGATATCCATCTGAGAATCCTTGATCTGCTTTTACTTGACGAAATCTTCCTTCACGCTTCTGAGGAAGTGGAAGTACTGAACTTTGTCGAGGAAGATATCGAATGCTCCCGGAGTGGTGACGTCCTGAATCGCGGCAAGGATACGGGTGAATCCTCCTTCGAGAATGATTAACCGCAGTATCTCATCCTGTTCGTCCATCGAGAGTGTGTAAAACAGGTCTGTGATAGTGTGAATGGTCTCGACCGATTTATCACAGGATGGGATCAGGTCTTCCTCGGTCAGGGGGGTAATCGTGGGATTTTGCTGTTCTGGGTCCATATTCTATTTATTATTATAGCAAACCTGGTATGAATAAGTACTGTAAAAATATAGAAAAGCTACTTACGGCCCATCATCTTTCCGAGAGCGCCTTTGGGGACGATCCCGCCCATTTTTGCAAGTTGCCGCATCATTTTCTTTGCTTCCTTGAACTGGTTAAGAAGGCGCCCGACATCCTGCTGCTGCATGCCCGATCCCTTCGCGATCCGCCGCCTTCGCGAGTTATCGATAATTCCCGGTTTTTTTCTTTCAGCCGGGGTCATGGAAAGGATCATCGCCTCGACCCTTTTGAATTCCCTGGGATCGACCGATTCGAGCTGCTTCGCGACATTACCCATGCCGGGTATCATTTTTACGATTTGCTCAAGCGGTCCCATTTTCTGGACCTGCTTTAGCTGGGCGAGAAAATCCTCGAAATTGAAGCTGTCCTGTGCGATTTTCTGCTGAAGCCTGAGAGCTTCTCTCTCGTCGATTTCCGATTCCGCTTTTTCGATCAGTGTGAGCACGTCGCCCATACCGAGAATTCGTCCGGCCATACGATCCGGATGGAATGGTTCCAGCTGTTTCAGCCCCTCGCCGACCGACGCGAAAATTATCGGTACTCCGGTGACATCGCGAACCGACAACGCTGCCCCGCCCCTCGCGTCGCCATCGAGTTTTGTCAGGATGCAACCGGTAATTCCGACCGACTCATTGAATTTCGTTGCGGTCGTGACAGCGTCCTGCCCGGTCATGGAGTCGATAACAAGGAATACTTCTTCGAACTGAAGCTCTTTTCTCAGCCCGATAACCTCGTTCATCATCTCGTCATCGACCGTGGTGCGTCCGGCGGTATCGTAAATTACGAGCGAATAGCCCTTGTCCTTCGCGAACTGGTAAGCCTGGCGCATGATTTCGAGAGGTATCCCGCCCTCTTCGATTTTGAAAACATCGACCCCTGCCTGGGAACCGACCACCTCAAGCTGCTTGATTGCCGCCGGACGGTATACGTCGAGGGGGACAAGCAACGGGCGATAGCCGTCTTTTTTGTAATTCAGAGCGAGTTTCGCGCATGCGGTGGTCTTGCCGGAACCCTGGAGGCCGAGAAGGAGGAACTGGTTCATGCGCCCCTTTTCGACGTTCGGTTCGACCGCGGTGTCGCCGAGAAGGTGGACAAGCTCGTCGCGGACTATTTTTATCAACTGTTGGCCGGGGGTCAGGGATTTCATGACCTCCTCGCCGACAGCGCGTTCGCGGATGTTGTCGGTGAATTTTTTCGCGACTTTGAAATTCACGTCAGCGTCGAGTAAAGCCCGCCGGATTTCTCTTAAGCCCTCATCGACAGCCTTTTCGTTGAGGAGTCCCTTGCCGCGAAGTTTTTTAAAGGCTGTCTGAAGTGTTTCTGTTAGTCGGTCGAACATGTTTGTATCAAATCCTGGTAATTTTCGTTTCTGGAATTATCTTTACTGAATAAAAAATAGCTTATCCCGTTCGGGCGATAGTTTCGGCTCGACGTCGCCTTCGAACGCGTTATGTCCGGTAGCCCATGCGACATCGAAAACGACTTCCTTTCCTTCAAGGTGGAGCCGGGGATATTTGCCCTTCTCTATTAACGCCACATGTTCATCGGAGACGACTTTCGGATGGCTTTCCGTGCCTTTGAAAATGGCGTAATCGTGTTCGGGGTCGAGAGTGATCATTTCTTTACTGACAGAACAGTGAATCTGATCCACCCCGATTATTTTGATTATGTCTGAACCTTTCATAAATGGTCCTCAATGGATTAAGAATCTGAAGTCGAAGTCTATAACAGTATTGATGGAATTTCCATCAATCTATCACGCCAATTTTCGCGCGCCAGTCGATATCATCGTCGGCAAGCGCTCCCAGGAGGCTTCTGGAATACTCGGCGGCATCGAATGGCACAAGATCGTTGATAGTCTCCCCTACGCCGACTTCGAGCACTGGAAGCCCCATACGCTGCTTGATCGCGAGGACAATTCCCCCGCGCGCGGTGCCGTCGAGTTTGGTCAGGATAATCCCATCAAGTTTTGCGACCTCTCCGAAAACCTCAGCCTGTGTGATGGCATTCTGGCCGGTTGTCGAATCGATAACAAGAAGGCTCTGGATTGCGTCCGGTTCGATCTGTTTATCGACGGTTCGCCTGATTTTTCCAAGCTCGTTCATCAGATTTACTTTATTCTGGAGGCGGCCTGCGGTATCGATTATTACGATGTCGTGGCCTTCGGATTTCGCGCGCGACAGGCCGTCGTAGACGACACTCGATGGATCGGCGCCTTCTTTCGCGCCCTGGAAATCGACCTCGGCGCGTTCCGCCCAGATTTTCAACTGGTCGATTGCTGCAGCCCTGAATGTGTCGGAAGCGACAATAAGCACTTTTAGACCAAGAAGCCTGTAACGTTTCGCCAGCTTACCGCAGACAGTTGTTTTCCCGCTTCCGTTGACACCAGTCATTAGAATAACTACCGGTTTGTTCGGGGAAGACACATCGGGAACCAGGGTTTTCACCGGCGACGATAAAGTGCGGCCGATAACCTCGACAAGGAGGTCGCATGCCTCGGCGGTATCATCGGCGCCGCGAGCGCCGACCTCGCGTCTGAGCATTTTTAAAACTTCCTCCGCGACCTCGTAGCCCATGTCTGTTTCGATAAGAACCTGTTGGATTTCGTCGTAAAAACTATCGTCTACGCCTTTACGTGCAGCGGCGATTGTGTGGATCCGCACCGAAACTTTTTCTCTCGTCGCTTTAAGTCCGCCGGACAGTTTCTGAAGGAGATTCTCCCTTGACGGAGGCTTTTCTTCACCGGGTTTATCTTCAACGGTAGTTTCAGGCGCCGATACATTTTCTGAAACTACGGATTCAGTCGGGGTTTTCTCAACTTCAGCCCATTCTTCCTTCAGTTTGTGAAGCTCGGAGATGTCGGTGGTCATGACATCCGCGAACTTCTGAAACCAGCCCTTCTTTTTAGGCTTATTCGATGAATCGGAAGCTTCGGAATTATTATTTTTGATATCGTCGGTCATTTTATTAATTTTATAAAAAGGAAGTCTCTGGCGGATTCCATCGGAGCCAGCCAAACCGACTAGTATACAATATAAGAGGGTCGTTGACTATTTTTTAACCCTATCCGGGTGCATCCGCGATTTGATTTTATGTACAGTAGAGTTTGTTTCAATCCGGCGGTACGCTGTTTTTCTTAGGGCTATTGAAAAAGTGGATTTCGACTCAATTTATGTAGGACATGCTTTCCAGCTTGTTACTGAAAC
>JAPKYR010000230.1 GCA_026394215.1 bacterium | reverse complement strand
CTTGCCCTGAGGACCACCGGCCATGACAATTCTTTCGCCGCGAAAAGGGCTTCATCCACGGTATCCACCCATCTGCTTTCGAGTGTGGGCAGCTCGTAATATTTGAGCAGGTCGAAACATTCCCTGTCGGAAAGAGACCTCCGCCCATCCGTAATAACGTTCTCTATTAATGTCCTGACAGACTGATTATCGACAGAGAATTTTGGTTCCCTGCCAATTGGTTTTTCGAGCCATTCATTGTACTGGGTCGCGTGAACCAGGGCTTCCGCTGCTTCCAGAGGCATTTCGTACATCGGGACTTGTTCTTTTCTAAGAAGGGCTTCAGCCTCGTCTCCACGGACTTTTCCCCTTGCCAGCCAGACGACCTGGATTGGTTTCTTTCCTTTCTTCGCGAATTCAACAAGTACTTCAGCTACCTCGTAAGCATCGATTATTGTTACCGGAATAAAAAGGACTACGACAGAATGGAAATTATCGTCGTTGTAGACCGTTTCGAGCGATGCGCGATATTCGTTTGGACCCCCGGACGCGATCACGTCGATCGGATTGTGGACGCTTGCTTCGGGGCGAAGAAGCGCGCGTAATTTTGCCTGTTCTTCTCTGGGTATCTCGGGGACGAAAAGCCCGTTACTTATCAACGCGTCGGTCATAAGAATTCCAGGACCGCCTGCGTTGGTTATCACAGCGACATTGCGTCCTTTGGGCCGCGGCTGGTTTACGAGAAGGCTTCCGACCTTGAACAGGCTTTCGACCGAGTTAACCTGGATTACGCCATATTGTTCGAATAATGCGGTATTGGCGGCATCCTGATCCGCGAGAGCGCCGGTATGGCTGCTCGCTGCAGCGGCGCCGCGCGCAGTGCGTCCCGCTTTCAGAGTAATTAGGGGTTTGTCCCGGCTGATCTTTCGCGCTAAGCGCCCGAACTGCCGCGGATCGCCGATACTTTCAAGGTACATCAGAATAGCTTTTATTTCGGGATCGTCCTGCCAGTATTCGAGAAGGTCATTACCGCTGACGTCGGCATTATTTCCTATCGATGCAAACTGCGCCATCCCAAGGCTTTCACGGTCGGCGCGGTCGATCAGGATTTCTCCAAGTCCTCCGGACTGGCTCATAAACGCCGCCTTTCCGGGCGTCGGAGTGTGGGCGGAGAAAGTAGCGTTCATGCAGATACCCGCCGATAAATTCATGACCCCAAAGCAATTGGGTCCGATCATACGCATGCCGTAGCTTTTTATTTTGTTTATCAGGCTTGTTTCAAGTTCGCTGCCATCCTTCCCAGTTTCCTTAAATCCGGCGGTAATAACGATCAAGCCCTTGACCCCTTTCTGGCCGCAACGGTCGACAATGCCGAAAACAGCATCGCGGGGAACCATGATGATAGCCAGATCCACCTGGTCGGGAATTTCAGAAATGCTCTTGTATGATTTAATTCCGTGCACATATTCATACTTCGGGTTAACGGGAAAAACCGGACCTTTGAAATTGCCCATGATCAGGTTCATGAAAAGAGCGCAATTTAGAGACCCTTCATTATTGGAAGCGCCGATTACTGCAATGGATTTCGGCCTGAAAATCGCATCGAGATTTGCCATAATAATCCTCCATTCAAGTCATATAGTATACCATCAATACGTGGCATGCGACTCCGGCGCATGGTCTAGTATTTTTATTCATGCGCTGGAATCGCATGCCACGATAAGTACAGAAAATATTATTATCTCAAGTCCCAAACCGGGATGAGGAAATCTAAATTGCATGGTATTATACCGGTTTGATTTGGAGGATATAAATGTCGATTACGATCAAGGAATTACCTGAGCTTCCCGGGACATATTTCATCGATGAGGCGAAAGCGATACCGACCAGCCACCTGGGGATTATCCGGTCGGGAATCGGATACCTCGGGCCGCATTTTCAAAGACAGGCAGGCGTCGGGATTATGGCCGGCTGGGCTCTGACAGTTGAATGTCCGGCGGATAACAACATGGCTTCATACGTTGCCCTTCAATACATAAGAGATATGGCTACCAGCGGACGATGGGTACTGGTTATCGCGCCTCCAACGGATGCGAAAATTTCCGAAGTTTCGATGTGGAATTACCTGCAATCCGCCATGGGTTGGGAAGTTGGATTTGTCGGGGCTGTCGTCGTAGGATATATGCGCGACATGGATGAGATTAATGAAAAATTGAAGGGCGAGTTCAGCGTTTTTTCGTATGGCGGAAATCCTGTGCCGCCTGTGCGGGCGCCTGAAGGAAGGATCGGGTTCCCGATAAATATCAACGGAGTCACAATTAATACGGGAGATATGATCGTCGGCGATAACGACGGCGTGCTTATCGTCCCGATGGGTATAGTCGAAAAATCCATAGATAAGTGCCGCCAGAATATCGTCCATGAAGTTAACATCCTTCAGCATGTCAGGGAGGGTTTGGGTGCGGTCGACGTGCTTGGATTAAGGGATGAATTGCAGGGCAAGGTCGATCTTGTGGAATAAAAATAGGAAATGTCTGACTTGACCACTCCGAATTCCGCTCTTGTTCATAATGGGTTTGAAATCCCCAGAACCGCTTCGGAATTGACATTTGCCGACACTCTCGGAAGCTGGAAAGCGCGATGGGGTATCGGCCGGATGAATTATGTCGTCGCACCGGGATTGTACGCTTCAGGTGAACCGACCTCCCATTCCCCCGTATTTGTTTCGGCAAATTATAAGATGAGTTTCGATCGCCTTCGAAGCAGCTTAAAAGGACGCAACGGCTGGATTCTGGTGCTCGATACAAAGGGGATCAATGTCTGGTGCGCCGCTGGGAAGGGGACATTCGGGACTTCGGAGCTTGTCAACAGAATTCGGATCACAAAGCTTCATGAGGTGGTCGATCATCGCATGCTGATCGTTCCGCAACTTGGCGCGGTCGGGGTCAGTGCTCATATTGTAAAAAAGCTGAGCGGATTCAGAGTGAAGTTCGGGCCTGTTCGAGCGAAGGATATTCCGGCTTTTCTCGATGCGGGATTATCCGCGATGCCTGAGATGCGCGAAGTTCGATTCCCGCTGATGGATCGGCTCGTGCTTGCGCCGATGGAAATTGTCGGCGGCGCGAAATATATATTGATTGCGATAATTGTCTTTTTCCTTCTCAGTGGGATTGGGAAATTCGGTTTCTCGACAGATGAAATGATGCATTCTGGAATTTCGAGTGCGGTAAATCTTCTGGTTATCTATCTCACTGCTGCGATACTAGGTCCGGTCTTACTTCCATGGCTTCCGGGTCGGGCATTTTCCCTCAAGGGATTCTGGATTGGGCTCGCAGTCGGGATTTTAATAATATTTAGTTCCCGGATCGTAAATGTGAATACTGCCGGATGGGCTTTGATTGCGATGTCATCGGCAAGTTTCATGGTTATGAATTTCACCGGTTCATCGACATTCACGTCATTGTCCGGCGTCCGGCGCGAAATGAAGGTTGCGGTTCCGTTACAGATAATCGGCGAAGTTTTGGGGTTTGGATTATGGATCGCCGGACGGTTTATGTAAGGCATCTGCTGGTATAATGAGGATGGATTGAGGAAGATTATAATGACAGTGATGAAATATCTCGCCGATGTAGTGACTCTTGAGCTCGATACCGAAAAATGTACCGGGTGCGGCATGTGCGTGGTCGTATGTCCCCATAAGGTTTTCGAAATCGAAAACAGGAAGGCGAAAATTGTTGACCGCGACTCATGTATGGAATGCGGAGCCTGCGCGATGAATTGCGAGTTCGGGGCTATTTCTGTAGAAAGCGGGGTTGGCTGCGCGGCAGGGGTGATAATCGGCGCGATTCGAGGTACCGAACCGACATGCGGATGCGATTCGTCGTCGGGTTCGGGATGTTGCGGGTAGTAATGCTCGAGATTAAAGCGGTTGATTTGAGGCGTAGTCGCAGGGATCGCAAGGGCCGAAAGGATGTAAGAAAGCTCCAAACTACCTTAATGTAGCGGTATCAAATTATGTTGCCATGACTTCAACGATGGGCTATACTTCGACGGTCAATTTCAGGTTTAATAATGCAAACTAGTAAAGATAATATAGACCGTTCGGCTCCACAGGAATATTTTACAGACTGGAAAAGAAATGGATTCTGGAAGGGTTTTGTAACTCTGCTGATTTCATTTCTAGTCATTAATGTATTGATAAATGTAATCGTTGACCCATACGATATTTATAATGTCAACCTACTGCCGCCATGGGAATTCAACCCATTCCAGGCGAAACTCACTTTCCTGGATAAACTAGATACTCCTCCCAATGTTCTGATAATAGGAAGCTCGCGTGTCGTGTCCGTTGATCCTGATGTAATTACCGACATCACGGGCAAGCCGTGTTTCAATATGGCCCTCACCAAATCGGGTCCGGCGTTTAACCTTGCACAACTGAAACTGGCTTTACACAAATTCGGGTCGTCAATCGATACGGTTGTTGTTGGTGTAGAGGTGTTGACGTTCAACGCGGCCTACCCGATCAGCAGTCAGGGGCTATTATATCCCCAATATACAAGATACATAGTTGAGCATCCGTACGCCATAGCTATTGGCGACAGGTTGACACTTTCCTTGTCGACGTCCCAGCTTTTATATTCATTAAATTCCATATATAAAAATTTGATTATGCGCGATTCTTCGGTGGTTGCAGATTGCAGCCCCAATGGGAAGATTAATTATATTCTTATAGATAGTCAGATTGCCGATGGTTCTTATAACCTGGATGAAAAACTGAAGACCCATATCCAACACCTGATAGAAGCTTATCACATTGACGATTTTCAAGTATTGGACGAAGAATGTATGTCGCAGTGGGAGGAATTTCTGGATATCTGCGTGGAGAATGGAATAAAGGTTTACGCGTTTGAACCGCCGATGCATGACAGTGTCTGGCCGGTGATTTCAGATGACAAGTTCAATGAGGTGTACGAAGAGGGCATCAGGTATTTGGATAGGACAGTGACTGAAGCAGGGGGGGTGTTCAGGGATTTTTCACACGTGGAGAGTTTCGGAGGCGATCCCGATGGATTTTACGATTCTGTTCACCAGAGACCGTCGAACCTTGATAAAATGATCAGAGAATTATTCGTGGTCCCGGGACCTGAATCGGAAGGGGAGAGTGAATAGGACTTGCTCTTCCCAAGCTATGTATTTATCTTCATTTTCGCTCCGGCAGTACTCACAACCTACTGGCTGATACGTAACGATCGGCTTCGAAAGCTTTGGCTGGCTATCGCGAGTTACATTTTTTATGCATACTGGGACTGGCGGTTTTCCAGCCTCCTCTTAATAATAACCATCGTAAATTATGCAGCGGCTTTGCAGATTGTAAAAAGCGCGGATCGGAAAACGAGACGACGTTGGTTGATTTTCACTTGTATCGTTAACCTTGGCATCCTTGGATTTTTTAAATATTACATGCTTTTTGCGGCAACGCTTAATCATGCCATTGGGTGGTTCAGTGTCGGTCAACTGCTTCCCGAATGGACGATAATCCTCCCAATCGGTGTCAGCTTTTTCACATTCCAGGCAATGAGTTATTCGATTGATGTCTACAGAGGGGATGTAGAGCCTGCGCGCGATTTCATCGAGTTCGCGGCTTATAAAGCTCTCTTTCCGCAATTGATCGCCGGTCCGATTGTCCGTTACATCGAGGTCGTAGATACATTCAGGTCGCTTCCTAAAAAAATTTCTACCGAAAATATTAATCTTGGATTCTATTATTTTAGCCTTGGACTAATTAGGAAAGTCCTTATCGCGGACAGGATCGCAAGATATACCGATCCGATGTTTCTTGGTTACAGCGCCCTGCTTCCTCTCGAATCATGGATCGCCATTATCGGGTATTCACTTCAGCTTTATTACGATTTTTCAGGTTACAGCCTTATGGCTATCGGGCTTGGGCACTTTCTCGGATTCACATTCCCCCAGAATTTCAATTCACCGTACCAGGCCGTATCGATAAGCGATTTCTGGCGCAGATGGCATATGACACTGTCGAGGTGGCTCAGGGATTATCTGTATATACCTCTCGGCGGACGCAATAACCGCGCAATCGCGCTTGCCGTGACAATGTTCCTTGGTGGTTTATGGCACGGCGCCGCATGGACATTTGTAGCATGGGGGATATATCATGCCATCCTCCTTGAGCTGCATCACCGCCTGAAAAATTTCAAGTGGATTCCAAGGAACGTTATCTGGGCGCGCTTCGGGACATTCATGCTTGTGACAATAGGCTGGGTTTTTTTCCGACCGCCGACATTCGAAGTTTCGTTTGTGATGCTTGGAAAAATGTTTGATCTACCCGGACTGTTTCAACAGATTTCCGTCAATCCAAAGCTGGTACTAGTTATTCTGATCGCGTTAGTTTGGGAAATGTGTTATCCGAATGCTGTCGAAATTGTTCGAGTCAGGAAATTAAACCCGCAAAAATACTGGATCTTCGTACTTGCCGTTCTGACAACACTCTGTATCCTCCAATTGTCCTATTCAGGACCTTTCCTATACTTCCAGTTCTGATATAGAATCGCGGGTGTGTAAAGCCGATTTCTGCTAAAATCAGGGAAATTTACTACATCAAGGAGACTTACCATGCAACCTGATCCTTCAATCCTAATGCAGAGAATAGACCTCGATATCCCTCTTCTTGGTTTCTATGATGCTCCCAATCCAAAACCATTCGAACCTTTTATCAGGACCGGAAAAGGGAATTGCGTGTTCGATTATTTTCAGCAGATTCTCGCAGGCGATACTCTTCTCCTCACCAAAGACCAGTATGGATGCTCCGGGGCCGGAAGAAGTATCTGCGGGGCGCAATCCATGCCTGATGACGGGCTGGTAAAATTCCTCGTTGAGAAGGAAGGCTTGAAAGTTTCCGAAAAATTGATGCTGGATTGGGTGAAGTCACGGAAAATGTTCTCACCGAAGTACGGGAATATATTGATCGGCTGGCTGAAACCGGATCAGTATGAATATCTGAAATCGGTCACATTTGTCGTGAATCCGGACCAGTTATCGGCATTAATGACCGGCGCGCAGTATTTCGCGGGTCCGGACGATCCAACCCCGGTGATCGCGCCATTCGGGTCGGGATGTTCGCTTTTCGTGCTGTTCGACGATCTCGATAAACCGCAATCGCTTCTTGGCGCGAGCGATATGGCGATGCGGGAGCATGTAAAACCCGATCAGATTCTTTTTACGGTAACAAAACCGATGTTTGAGCAGTTATGCAGGCTTGGTGAAAAGAGTTTTCTCTTTAAGCAATTCTGGGGGGGATTACGAAAATCGAGGGGTCTTCCGGATATGTAGATATGATAAAACCCCGACGGATAGCATGATTCCTTTGCTTTTACCACAGCCTTAATTTAGAATGTAAGCCGAGTTGACCAAGCCAACCCGGGAAGTTTCCGGGTTTATTGATTGCATTTATGATTAGAAATTTCCTGGTGCTGGGATTGTTCAGGTATTTTTCGATAAGATTTTTCTGATTCCGGAGTTGCCATGGATCGAATAATATATTTAGACAATGCGGCGACTACATTTCCGAAACCGGATGTTGTCCATGACGCTGTCCGGGAATTTTATAGCACCAAGGGAGTAAATCCCGGTCGGACAGGCTGCGATCTCGCAATCGCCGCCGAGGAGATGATTTACAAAACCAGAAAGGAATTTACGGAATTTTTCAATAAAAGCCTTTTCGATGCCGGCAAAGAGAAGGACCCGAATCGGCTTGTTTTCACGATGAATGCCACGATGGGCCTGAATCTGATTATCAATGGGACTGTTAAACCCGGCGACCATATCGTCACGACTATGGTCGAGCATAATTCAGTAATCAGGCCGGTAAATCATAAAGTGCAGGAAGGTTCGGAAGCGACATATGTCGTGCCTGATAAAGAAGGATACATCGATCCCGAGGATATCCGTAAGGCGATCAAAAAGAACACTGTGCTTGTAATAGTGAATCACGCATCGAATGTGAGTGGCGTAGTTCAGGATTTGAAGGCAATCGGTGCAGTTTGCAGGGAGGAGGGGATTCAATTCGCTGTCGATTCCGCCCAGACCGCGGGAGTGCTTCCAATCGATATGCCCGAATGTAATATCAGCTTCCTGTCTTTTACCGGGCATAAAGGTTTGTTCGGTCCTACCGGCACAGGGGGGATTTGTGTCGCGGACGATGCACGGATAAAAGGGACAATTTTTGGCGGTACCGGCGTCAGGAGCGCGGTTCCGCTTCATCTTGAGGAATTTCCGTACAGATTGGAAGCGGGTACTCTTAATCTTGCGGGAATAGCCGGACTTAATGCCGGTCTTGGATGGATTCAGGACAAAGGGATCGAAAATAATTACGCGCATGAGATGGAGTTGTTCACTAGGCTTCAATCAGGTCTTGCTGAAATTCCCGGCGTCAAAATCTGGGGCACGAAAAATCTGAAAAAACGTGTCGCGACATTGTCCATGACGCTTGCGAATTATGACGCGCAGGATGTCGGGACAATTCTGGACGTTGGATACGGCATCCAGACTCGTACCGGGCTTCACTGCGCGCCGTTGATTCATGAGCATTATGGCTCGGCTCCGAGAGGCACGGTTCGTTTTTCGGTCGGGCCTTTCAATACGAAAGAGCACATCGAAATCGCCATTCAAGCGATCAGCGAGATTGCTGCAGACCGTCCGGTGTCAGCTTCTGAAATCGAGATTTCGAAATAAAAGGGAGAATTTGAAGTGTTAGTCGGCGATAAGGAAATACAATTTGACAATGATGGATTCATGATGGAACCCAGCTTATGGAACGAAGATATCGCGCTTGCGATTGCTGTTGAAGAAGGAATCGGTGAGATGACCGAGGATCACTGGCGGGTCGCAAAATTTATCAGGGATTACTGGAAAGAGAACGATCTCGCCCCGGCAGTAAGATTAATCTGCCAGGAACTCGGACTGGGTGTTCGCCAGATCTACAAGCTGTACACATCGGGACCCGCTCGCGGAGCCTGTCGTGTAGCGGGATTGCCGAAACCCGATGGATGTGTATAAACCGGAATTATTAGAAAAATTATATCATGTTCCTGACAGAACGAATAATCGCATCGGTGAGCATCATATGGGCGATATCCGCCCTTATTTATCAATGGATTAAAGCGCGCGGTAAAGGCCGTATCGATTATAGCGTCCAGGCCGGCAATCCGATCAGAGGCATTATCTACAATTTCACATGGGCGATGCTTCCGAGTCACAAGGAAACCATAAGCCGCCATCCGGTATGGTTTTCAATAGGTTTATTGATGCATATCGGGATCTTTATCGCTATCGTCCAGGTAATAATTGATATACTCATTCCGAAACAGTACATGGTACCTATCCCCCTTTTTCCAAATCCAATTCACGATGTCATTATTACGGGGCTTTTCTTTATCCTCGCGATCGCATCTCTCTGCGCGGCTGTCCTCTTTCTGAAACGTGTTTTCTCAAAGACATTGCGCTACATGAGCAGTTTTGACGATTATTTCTCGATTCTACTCGTATTGGATTTCCTTCTTGCTGCGTCATTTCGTGAACTTAGAATATTTCAATGGGGTCCGTTTTTTATCCATTCCGCGATTCTTTTTTTCTATCTACCGCTTGGGAAATTAAGACATGCGCTATTCTTCTTTATCGCACGGGCGGAATACGGATCACGTCTGGGCTACAGAGGCACTTATCCCGCGAAATCGGGTGTGAAGGAGTAAACGGTTGACGGAAAACGAACCGAATATTGAAAAGCCTGTCGATCCGGAAGAGTCCGCGGTAAAAGCGCGCGAGAAACTCCGCGAGGTTATCAACGCCCTCGGTTCGTATCATATGCATTCATGCGTCAGATGCGGCTTGTGCGGAGAGACATGCCATATCTATTTGACCGATCCTGTCCCTGAAAATCTGCCCGGCGTAAAAGCATCGAAAATCATCAGCCATTTCCGTCGATATCACACGTTTCTCGGACGAGTCGCGCCGATTCTTGTCGGGGCAAGGAATCTGACTCCCGAAGCGCTGGACGAACTTGTCGAGGTTGTCTACGGAAGATGTACTATGTGCGGACGTTGCGGGATCAATTGTTCAGTCGGCGCGGATATCGGTTCGATAATGCGCATGGGGCGCATGATCCTCGCAGCATCGGGGAGAGTGCCGAAAAATCTCCAGGCGGTGGTCGATAATCAGCTCAATACCGGTAACCAGATGGCAATTACGCAGGAGGAGCTTAAATCGACCGCGGAATGGATATCGGAGGATTTGCAACACGAGATGGGAAACAAGGAAGTGCGGATTCCTGTCGATGAGCATGGCAAACGTGTTGTCTATCTGGTAAATCCAAGAGAAGTGAAATTCTTTCCGCTGTCATTATCTGCGGCGGCAGGTGTGTTTTATGCGGCAGGGGAGAGTTGGACAATGTCGAGCAGATTTTACGATGTAACGAATTACGGATTATTTTCGGGCGATAATGTCGCGGCTGAGGAAATTACGAGGCAGGCGATAGAGGAAACTTTAAGGCTCGGTGCAGAGGAAATGATTCTCTCCGAGTGCGGGCACGGATTCAGGGCGTTCAGGTGGGAAGGTCCGAACTGGATGCATAAAAAATATTCAATTCCGGTGCGAAGCATGCTCGATGTTATGCTTGAGTACATAGAATCGGGACGGATCAAAGTCGATCGCGCGAAAAATAAGGACAGAGTGACACTTCACGACCCGTGTAACCTCGTCCGTTATGGTGGTGTGAGCGAACCGCAACGAAAAATTTTACATAAAGTGTGCGGCGACTTTGTTGAGATGGTCCCCAATCGCGAGCAGAATTTCTGCTGCGGCGGGGGAGGGGGGATGCTTTCCATGAGTGAGTATGGTGAACGTCGCGTCCTCTCCGGAAAGGTCAAAGCCGATCAAATTCATGCCACAAGCGCGAAAATTGTCGCGACGCCATGCCACAATTGCGCCGACCAGTTGCTCGAGCTCAACAAGCATTACAAGCTGGGGATTGAAGTAATGGCGGTAGTGGAGCTTGTATATAATGCGCTGGTACTGTGATTCGGGAAGGATGTTATATATGAAAATCAACATGGGTTCCACAGACAGAATTCTCCGCGTAATCGGAGGGATTATTCTCATCGGTGCCGGGATTTATTTCAGAGCATGGTGGATTATCTTCGGTGTGCTTCTGCTGGTCACATCGGCAATCGGCTATTGCCCCTTATATGTCCCTTTTAAAATCTGTACTATCGGGAAGGGAAAATCAAAGGATATCAAACCGGATGGAAGTTAGTTGTTCGCTGGTCAAAAAAGCCCTATGATTGCTTCCGGAAAGTAATGAATTAAAAAAGAGTGTTATCCCGATTTGAGCCGCATGCATATACCCTGGTCCGATTTAAAAAGAGCGCTGAAGGGAAATATCCTTTTCCTCGGCATCGTCAGCTTCTTCACCGATCTCTCAAGCGAGATGATCTATCCGCTTCTGCCGATATTTTTCACAGGACTTGTGCCGCCTGCGGTCGCAGCGATTTATATCGGACTTATGGACGGCATTGCGGAAAGCACTTCAAGCATTTTAAAAATATATTCGGGACGGTGGAGCGACTCGCTTGGCAAACGTAAACCGCTTGCGCTTGGAGGCTACGCGATTTCAAGCATCGCGCGCCCTCTTATGGCGCTAGCATTTGCAGGATGGCACGTAATATTTCTGCGATTTCTGGATCGGGTAGGGAAGGGCTTGCGGACATCGCC
>JAPKYR010000123.1 GCA_026394215.1 bacterium | reverse complement strand
AAATTCAGTCCGGTCGATGGAATCCAGATGTCTCCCTCAAACTGTCCGAACGGCTGGCCGACATTCATTCCGGCCCAGAAACCCAGAATATGCTCTGAATCGGCATGAATATCGACAACCGGGCTTGTGACGCCGACAATGTCTTCCGAAGGGATGTTACTAATCAGGTTTCCACTGTGATCAATGTGCAGAAGGCTTGAAGTGTAGGGGGCTTCCATATTATCGATAAATTCCATGCTCTGATCGTTAAGCACATCGAGCGAAAAATCCTGTACTCCGACTCGCAATTCTCCATTGGAATCGACCGACAACGCCGACGTCTGGCGGACATAACCGCCTTCCGGTTCGCGATATACCCATGTAATTTCTGAGCCTGGTGAATTTTCCGTGCCTAGAGAGAAAACCCCGCTGTCCGAACTCGGTGCGAGTTTTGCGATCCCCCATAACCCTTCGGTATCGGTCGCGACAACATCGTCCCAGTAAAGGCTGCCGTCACTGCCGGCCGCTATCCGATGCGGTGAGACCATTGTCGGATTGCCGTAGGGGATGTCAAAAACTTTTATACCTTCATTGATATTCGGATCGAGAATCGAAACCGACCACCCGCCGGGAGCTTCGAACAATACATGCGCACGACCTATCGAATCGACCGCGCATGCGATTGGCGGGGCGGGAATTTCAATCGCATCGCTTACTGTGCCGTCAGGATCAATCAGCAAGAGAACATACCCAATATTCAAATTGCTTCTTAGGGCATCCTCCAACGAAAACAGAACCTCCTCATCGTCTCTTGAAAGCGCCTCTTCGCGAAGTGAGTTATATTGCGCAAGATTTTCAGGATCGCTTAAGTCGGTTAGCTCGCCGCAGACAGCGATAGTCCCGTCCGATCCGCACGCGATATCGGTCGGCGATATATAATTTTCCACAACACTGTCCAGATTTATCCGCCACCTGATTAATCCGGTTAATTCAACAAGGAACAAATCCGGTTGCTGAAAGATGATAAATCCGAGCGGATGCCCGACAGCGTTGTCGATATGCTGCAGTGTGGCGCCAAGGTTGAGCGACTTGGAATTTCCGGATGTGATATCGACCAGAATCCGTCTGGAGATCGCCCAGATATTCCCGTCCGGACCGATTGCCAACCCGCTTGTCCGTGTACCGATATCTTCAAGCCGGGAGATAAATTCTCCGGAGGCACGATCGAATTTTTCAGCGACCGATCCTGCCCACGGAGCTGGGGCCGCCCACAGGAAATCACCAGACGGAATAACCCGGTCCATCCCCCACGGGGAAGGTAATATATCGCTGGGAAGGCTTGCAGAATAGGGCAGGGGAAGGGTCGAAAGAATTCCGGTATTTACCGCACCGTCGGAACCGACAATCTTGACTCGCCCGGTGTTATTCCGGCCATCGATAAGGATATAGTTATCGCCATTGAGAAAAATCCCCTCCAAATGAAGGCATTCGGCTGGATTGTCGGCAACGAGGATTTGGACTGTATCGGATGTTGTCGCATGGACAGGAAAAAAACCAAAAAATAAAAATAATAGAGTGATTAATGCGGTGAATATCTGTTTCATCTTGACGATGAGACTCCATTTTCAGAAATGAGGATCGGAGTTGAAGTATAGCATTGAGTCTGGATGAGTGCGATTCGAAATTGTGATGGACAGGATTTACATCTCACACGTTTGTAAGAAGTAGATTACGATCTGGTATGTGGATCGATGTCATTTCTTTCCCAGACCACGACAGGATCCACTGAATCATCAAAGTCCAGGAAAATATCCACACCATCATCGCCCGGACCGTCGCCATCACCCCGACCCACGTTCCATTCGAGATTGCCCTCATTATCCCCCCAGTCGGTGGAAAAAATATTAAGGGGATCAACCCCGCAACCGGTCGGCTTCGGTGCGGTGAATAAATCCACCCGAACCTGACGGGGATGTTGCCACCAGTGGAAGACTCCGCCGCTCATATTCCCGAAACGCCCTGCCGAGAAGATTACATAGTCGGGATCGACCATCTTAAACCATTCGTCATTCATGTCGTTATTCGACCCGTGATGCGGCGGGATAAGGATATCTGATCCAATCGGCGTATGATTTACGACCATCATGTCCTGTGCTTTCCCGCAACTGTCGCCTGCAAAAAGTATCGATTTATTTCCGAACTCAATTCTTATGACAATGCTTGTTGTATTTTCATCATTACTTCCATCGGGAAGGTTCCCGAGGCCAAACAGGACATCAAAATCCGCATTGCCATCGTCATCCACATCACAAAAGTCGATTCTCTCCGATTCATCGGATGCGAAATAATCGTCAATCACCATATCATTGCAGCCGGTTGTAGCCTGTTCGTTCGCGATAGCATCTGTTATTCTTTTTTTGAGAAAATAATTGGAGTTATTTTCAAGACCGGTTCGGAGCACATTTTTCACCTGGTAGTGGGAGAAAATGTACGGAATTGCATTGATATGATCTTCATGCGCATGACTGATAATGAGCATGTCAATTGTAACCTGGTCACCTGTGATCAATGGATCCATCTCAGCAAGTTGATCCCTGATCTCGCAGAATCCGGCATTATACAGAAGGCTGTTATCGTAACCGAACTGGTCAATAAGGTTATTTTTAGTGCCCGCATCGTAAACCATGAAATGGTTCCCAGGAAACCTTACAATGTTGCAAAGTCCCTGGCCGCAATCGACCACCCTAACAAAAACACCATTACTGTCTGAATTTGAGTCCTGCGCACTTGCATTTAATGTCAGGAATGCAAGTAGTGTGAATACTATCCACGTTCTCTTCATATCCTTTCTCCATTTCTCCCCATGCATGTTAATGGGGGTAAATTTTCCGGCACTTTGATAAATTATATATAACTTAATCTCTATAATCAAATTAAAAATCCTTTCATTCTCCTGCTGTACAGGTCACCGGCTAATTGACGATGCGCCGCTCCGATGATATTATCACCCCGCCCGATATACGGGCTTGCAGTTATAGTAAGGAGACATTATGTCCGAAAAGAAATTGACGCTCGACACAATCTCATCACTCGCCAAACGTCGCGGGTTTATCTTCCAGTCGTCCGAAATCTACGGCGGACTCGCGTCGTGCTGGGATTTCGGCCCCATTGGTGTCGAGCTGAAAAATAACGTTAAAAATCTCTGGTGGAAACATGTAGTACGCATGCGCGACGATGTGGTCGGGATGGATTCAAGCATCCTCATGCATCCCGACGTCTGGGTCGCATCGGGACATGTCGGAGCGTTCCATGACATGCTGGTCGATTGTCTCGGCTGCAAAACGCGCGTGCGCGAGGATCATCTTGTAAATGGGAAATGCCCTCGATGCGGCGGAAGCGAATTCACCGAGCCGCAGAAATTCCAGCTTATGTTTAAAACACAGGCCGGATCGACGGAGACAGGAAAGATGGATGTCTGGCTTCGACCCGAAACCTGTCAGGGGATTTTCGTGGATTTCAAAGCGGTCCAGACTGTCAGCCGTCAGAAAGTCCCGTTCGGAATCGCGCAGATCGGCAAAAGTTTTCGGAATGAGGTCACAACAAAGAGCTTCATTTTCCGGTCGCGTGAATTCGAGCAGATGGAGATGGAGTTTTTCGTCCATCCCGACAAAGCGGACGAATGGTACGAGCACTGGCGAGAAGCAAGATGGAATTTTTATATCGACGCTATGGGAATTAAAAAGGAAAATCTGAAACTCGAACCGCACAAACCGGAAAATCTCGCCCATTACGCAAAAGCCGCGGTGGATATCGAATACAACTTCCCGATGGGTTGGCAGGAAATCGAAGGGATTCATAATCGCACCGATTTCGATCTCAAACAGCATCAGGAACATTCCGGCAAAAGCCTGATTTATCATAATCAGGAAACCGGCGAGAAATATATCCCGTGGGTGATCGAGACATCGGCAGGCGTCGAACGCAGCGTTCTTACGGCAATGTGCGACGCTTACGACGAGGATGAAATAGGCGGCGAAAAGAGGACGATATTGAAATTCAACTCCAATATCGCGCCGGTGAAAGTTGCGGTTTTTCCGTTACAGAAAAAAGGCGGGCTAGAGGAAATCGCGATGCCTCTGTATCGGACCTTAATGGAAAAATGGTTCTGCCAGTACGATGAGGCGGGGAATATCGGCAGGCGGTATCGAAGACAGGACGAGATCGGGACGCCGTATTGCGTGACGATAGATTTCGATACTATAGAGGATAAGGCGGTAACGATCCGCGAACGCGATACGACCGAGCAGGTCAGGATTGGGCTTGATAAGGTCAAGGATTGGCTGGTCGAGAGGTTGAAGTAAATTAGTTTCCGGAATTTGGATGACCCGGATAAAATTAAATCCGATATTTATCTGCCTTTTCTCCGCTGCGTTATTCGGAGCGTCGACGCCTGCGTCCAAGGTAATCCTTGGCGGGATGAAGCCTCTGACTCTTGCGGGATTATTGTATATCGGCGCGGCAATCGCGGTGCTCCCTTTTTCATTTAAAGGCGGCTCTTCAAGTCTGAAGAGAAAACCCGACCAGATTTTGAAACTTGCAGGTGCGGTAATTTCAGGAGGCGTCATCGGTCCGGTACTTCTTCTCTATGGATTATCCCATGTGCGTGCCGGTTCTGTAGCATTGTGGCTGAATTTTGAAACAGTAGCGACTGCAATTATCGGCTGGTTATTTTTCAGGGAGCATCTCAATAAACGTACACTCGGGGCAATAGGACTGGTATTGATCGCGGGGATTATCCTTGCGTCCCCGTCCGGATTCGGCGCTCTGAATGCAGCGATTTTAGTCGCGGCAGGTTGTATTTTCTGGGGAATTGATAACAATCTCACGGCAATTATAGACGGTTATACTCCTGCCCAAACCACGCTTGTCAAAGGAGCTGTAGCGGGTACTTTTAACCTTATTCTCGGATTTTTTATAGAGAAAGGGCAACCTGGACTCGGAAATATAATTTCGGCTCTTGCAGTCGGGGCGATCAGCTACGGATTTTCGATACTGCTATATATAACCGGAGCGCAGAAACTTGGCGCAACAAGGTCGCAGATGCTATTCGCGGCGTCGCCATTTTTCGGATTGATTATCGCATGGTTTGTACTGCGGGAATCAGTCGATATTTTCCAGATAATCGCTGCATTAATCATGGCTGCGGGGCTGTTTGTTCTGTTCACCGGACGCCATCTGCATCTCCATTACCATGCACCTGTAACCCACGTGCATGAACACTCGCACGACGATCTTCACCACGGTCATCCCCACGACGATCTGGGCGAGGATGTCCACCATGTACATGAACATACTCATAATCCTCTGGAACATGCTCACCATCACGAACCCGACCTACACCATCGGCATGATCATAAGGCTCGGAAATAACTTGAGGATGAAATCCCAACTGTTCGCGTGATACAATCACCATTTAGTTAAAATTTTGTAAATTAAGACTGAATTCCAGATTTTGATCCCCCAGAACTGAATTCAGGAGGAAAATTATGAAACAGATGTTTTTTGTTCTAGCTATCTTCGCCTTGATGATTTCGCCTGCGTACAGTCAGGACAGTGAGATCCCTGC
>JAPKYR010000273.1 GCA_026394215.1 bacterium | reverse complement strand
AATCTTCACCATCGCTAGATGCTCCTCCGGCGCTTTTCGCCCAGGCGAGTGTGCCGTCCGGGTTGTAACGCGCGATGAAGATATCGTTCAAACCAAGGGGAACCAGAACCGTCTCGTTAGGCTCGCCTGGTCCGAATGTGGCTGTTATAAAAAAATACCCAGTCGCGACTGTCGAATTGTCCGAAAGTGTCGTGATTCCAGAGCCCTGATCACCGCCAGTCCCCCCTGCGCGTTTCGCCCAGGCGAGTGTGCCGTCCGGGTTGTAACGCGCGATGAAAATATCTTCATAACCAAGGGAAGTCAGGACTGTCTGGTTCGGCTCGCCCGGTCCGAATGTGGCCGATCCCATAAACGATCCTGACACGACTGTCGAATTGTCCGAAAGCGTTGTGATTCCATTGCCAGTATCATAGTAAGATGCCCCTGCGCTCTTAGCCCAGATAAGATTACCACCCGTAACCTCAACGTTGAAAAGCTGATACGCTATCAAGTCAATCCATTCTGGCGCAGATGCGTTTGCATTATCTTCCACGCTTACAAGGACTTTGTAATTACCGACTGAAGCAAGTAAAGCATTGGATATTGTCGCTTCGTATCTTGAGTAACCGTCGCCGGGTTGGAGGAATGTCGCTGGAATCTGGCCTGTGAAAAGGTCCGGGCATTCGACAATAGGATCAAGGTGCGATCCCTTTCCCTGCCAGTCGTAGATATCAATAATTAATTTTGTCTGACCGCCATCAGCAGTCAGTCCATCCCCAATTTTTTCTTCAGTTATCAACATCATCCACGGCTCGATGCAATTCGCAGTCACAGGGAATTGAGTCATAGGATCAGTGACAGGATCGACTGTCGGCACATCCCACGACGCATCGACTGCATAGCCGAGAACGAATTGTCCGGATGGCATAGCGAGGGAATAAGTCCGAGTTACGGAATCTGACGGGTATAACGCGTTACGGGTGTTGGCGGGATTACTCGAAATATGCCTGATATATCCATTCAGATCGGCATTGGGAACTGTCGGTGTGGCGAGTTTGCCCTTGAAATAAGTGAAGAAATCCCCTGCCAATCCGAGTGTCGAGCCGTTATAAAGCTGAGTGAATCCCTCAGCATTGAGAAACTCCCCATCACCCATCGATGAATCTGATATCGTCAACCCCGACACCGGGAATGCATGGCTGCCGTTGAACATTATGATTCCGCGGACATCGAATACCGTGTAATTCAGACTTGAACTACCGAAAGGATGGGTGACCTGGATATCGACGTCGAGAATTCCGGGTTGTGGAATATTCAGTCCAACTATTTTAAAACAGTCGGTGCAAATACCGGTTTCGAGGAGCTTTAGAATATTGAGATGCATCGAACCCAGACGCGCCGGGATTATTTCAGCCTTGATATTATCCGGATCGTCCGTATCAAGATAAATAAAATTATAACTGAGAAGAAAATGGTTTGCGAACGATCCATCAGAGCCGGCCGCTGTCTGCTGAGTCAGATTGGGGTCAATCGACTGTGTAGAGGATGTTGAATCTTGCATAAATGGGACGACACTGTTCCCGCCCCCTGAGCAACCTGTGATCAGGATAACCAACAGTACCGTTAGGGAACATTTTTGAATGATAGAAGTCATTTTACTACCACCTTACAGGATAGAGTTTAAATGGTATTATAGGAAATCGTCCGGGAAAAAGCAATGGAAATAATTCAGGTCAATATCTTTAATATAAAGACATGAGTACAGATATATTCGAATTATTAATCATTCGTTATGCAAGGGTGCCCGTGACAAGCCATAGCTTTAGCGGAGGCTTGTCGCGGTTAGATTGGCGTGTCCGTTGAAATCGGCGACAAGCTCCACTTGCCACCGCCACCCGGTACTTTTCCTTCTACACCTTTTTAGTTTACAATTACACATATCCGCTATGGCTATGGACGATTTAAATATTTCAAACCGTTTCTCCCTCGTGACGCTCGAATACGACTTCGTCGTCGAGCGTCTCGCCGGTTCCACGCAATCCTCGCTCGGACGCGAGCTTGCCGAAAAAATCCAGCCGGGCTGGAATCGCGAGGATATCGAGCTTCGCCTCGACTACACCGACGATGCGCGCAGGTTTTTCGATCATGAAAGAGCATTGCCGAGTTTCCAGGGCTTGAACGATGTAAGAAGCCAGGTAGCGAGGGCCGGAAAAGGCGGGTTTCTCAGCGCGCCCGAGCTATGGAAAATCAACGCGGCAATAAAATCCATCAGGTCGGTGCGGCACGTACTCAGGGAAGCGCAGTGGGAATACATACAAATAACGCGTGAGGCGCAGCGGCTCGGACTGTTCCCGGAAATTGAGGATGCACTCGACCACGCGATCCATCCGGACGGGGATGTTCTCGATCGCGCGTCGTCCGAACTTCAGCGCATTCGGCACGATCTGAGCCGCGAACGCGAGCGCGCAGAACATACGCTCTCCAACATGATCAACACTTATGCTGGAAAGGGATATCTCCGCGAGGCGAATTACACTTTTAAAAATGGCAGATATGTTCTGCCGTTCCGGCAGGACTGCCAGAAAAATGTAAAAGCGATCGTGCAGGCAAGGTCATCGGCGGGTGCGACGGTTTTCCTCGAACCGTACGAGCTTGTCGAGAGGAATAACAGGCTTAGCGAGCTCAAGGGCGAAGAGGAAACCGAGGTCGCGAGGATTCTCGCTCAATTATCGGCGCTGGTTGGCGCGCACGCCGATGAATTAAGGTCTTCAATCAACACAGTCGCGTTTCTGGATTACGTATTTGCCTGCGGACGTTTGTCGAGGGAATGGAGAGGCTCCCGTGTCAGGTTCTCCGATTCAGTCAGGATAAAAAAAGCGCGGCATCCGAAAATTCCGCACGATGTGGTCGTGCCTGTCGATATCGAGTTTCCGGGCGTATCGCGTGCGCTGATTATTTCAGGTCCGAACGCGGGCGGAAAAACCGTCGCGCTGAAAACAATCGGGCTTTTCGCGCTGATCAGCCAGTCGGGGCTTCATATCCCCGCATGGGACGACAGCGAGTTGCCGGTTTTTGGAAGCATCCATGCGGACATCGGCGACCAGCAGTCGATCGAGTGGAATTTGTCCAGCTTCTCGGCGCACATCGAGCTTGTAAAGCGTATGTTCAAAAGCCTTGCGACCGACGGCCATCTCCCGGCGATGGTACTACTCGATGAGATCGGACGCTCGACAGATCCGCAGGAAGGAAGCGCGTTAAGCCTCGCGATAATTGAAAAGCTTCTCGAGACCGACTGTTATTCCGCGATCACGACTCACCTTCCCGCGATAAAAAATATGGTTTTGTCCGACGATGCAAGAGTCGCGGGCGCGAGCGTCGAGTTCGATATCGAACGCGCAATGCCGAAATACACGATCAGCACCGGATCGCTCGGGGCAAGCTACGCGATCGCGATTGCCAGAAGGCTCGGCCTCAACGAGGATGTGCTTCTCAGGGCTGAGGATTTGCTGACTGTAAAGGGCGACGACCTTCTTTCGGTCGATATTCCAAGCCTGAAGCAGCATATCGAGAAACTACAGGACGAAGTCACGAGGTCCAATGTCGCGAAGGATAACGCGGTGAGGGATCTTCACACAATTATCGCACTCGAAAAGCTGATGATGCTATCGGCTCTCGACAAAGCCGAAAAAATCACACACAAGGCGGAAGTAAAACTGGAAGAGGCGCGAAAAATAGCCTCGAACCTTCCTCATAAACTGGACAGGGAAAAAATTATTGATGAACTGAAAGATATTCGCGCATATGGCGACCGGCTTCGCAAAGCCGCAAATCTTCTTTCAGCGCCGGGTTCCGGATATATTATTCCGGAAAAATCAGGCGATGGACCAGAAGTGGAACCGCAGGGATTCGTCGTTGGGCAACAGGTATGGGTTATTTCCCTCAGGCGCGAAGCGGAACTGATCGAACTGGACAAAGACCGCGCGATAGTGGTTATTGGCGGGAAGAGGCTGAAGGTCGGGAAGGATCAATTGAAGCCGATGGAAGCGGAGGAAGTCTCGAAAAAAACCATTAAAAGACCGGAGACGCCCGGTTTTAAATCGCTGTCGCTGTTTGTGGATGTCCATGGGCTTACGGTGGAGGAAGCGATTGAGCATCTCGATCCATACCTCGATGAAGCTTTTTACCAGGGGCGCGAGAGGGCGCATATTATTCACGGATTCGGGACTGGCAGGCTCAGAATGGGAATACATGATTTCCTTAAGGGAAATCCTCGCGTACAGTCCTTCGAAACCGCAGAAGCCGAGCAGGGGGGAGCCGGTGTCACGGTCGTGACTTTAAAAAAGGGAGACAAGGGATAGATGATCGCGGAATGGGTAAATTTACAGAACCCGGGTCCGAATTTTTCCAAAGGCACGAGAGAATGGAATCCGAAATCCGGCAATATTTCAATTACACCAATCACCAGCTATTGACATGAGAATAAATCCCGGTATATTTTTAGTAAGGTTAAGAAAGATTTACTTGTATTTATCCGATTATAGCTGTATAAATAGAGGATTAGCGGGACGATAATTTTAGTAAATGCTCAGCATTTTAGAAAATAAATGAAAATGCTACGGAGGTCATACAATGAAATGGAGTAATATGTTTCTGGTTGCTCTTGCACTGATAACCCTTCTCTCGATGGGATGTTCCGGCAACGGCAACAATCCCACGTCACCGGGTACAAACTTAAATCCCGCGGTGGACGCGGGTAAAACGGTCAATTATGCTTCCCCCAGCCTGATGGGATATTATGATGTTTACATCGATCCCGAAGCTGGAATAGTCGAAGCTGTTCCGAACCGAGGCACCGAGTTCATTCTGAATACCGTAAGGTTCCTCAATAATAGCCCAGCCGGAATCGGCCTGAGCAACATCATTCTTGAGAACAGGGGTGATTACTTTTATATCGCCCTCGACTGGAGTATCAAGCATCCGGCTCCGATCAGCCCCGACTTAGATGTGTTTGACATGAGGGGCTCGATTATCTTTGACGGCACCGGTGTGCTCGGCTACAACACCGACCTGAAATACGGCGCCCAGGGTATCGATCAGACGATGATAAACGCCGACGGGTACACGCGGTGGTTCAATAAAAGAGAATTCCTCACCCCTGGTTTTGGCGGTTACTCGACTGGAAATTATGCAATAGATACCGTCAACTGTGAAGGCACTTTTAATCCGTATAAATATTTCGCCGACGGGCTTGGCGCGACTGACGACCTTTATCCATGGCTGCAGGCCAATACGGCCGGCAATGGAAGATTTACTGCCGGCGCAAACCTTACACGTCGAATGGAATTCAATTTCCCGATTCCTGCGCCGGGAATCAAGTTCGGCTATTCGGTCTTCGCTTTATGGGAAGATGTCGGCGTTGTAACAAATACACCCGAGGCTGTCGCCTGCAATGTCGATGTTACCGATGATATTTATTTTGATGGCAATACAGGTGGAGGCAGCCTCATCCTTGATGCCGGGCTTTACGGATGGATGGATGCGCCGACATCGATTTACATCGAATCGACCGTTCTCGACAGTCCCTACCAACTAACTGTTGGCGAAATGATACCTACAAGCTCAGGTACTAATTGGGCGATTTATCACACTGAGATTCCATCCGATTCCGTAACCAGCGTCGCTGGACAGGAATTCTGGGTAATCGCCGAATATGCCGGCTATAATTACATCAGCCCGTTCGGAATTGCCAACGATGCCGGAACCGACACTCTTGCAGCGGGATTCCGCTACGATCTCCTGGTGGCGGACGCCCCATTAAACCAACCTCCGGATATCACGTCCGGTGTTGATGGCGCCGAAGAAGTATATGTCGATTCTATCGATCAATATACCGTCACGGCCACAGATCCTAACTCGGATGCTCTTACTTACGCGTGGACAGTAACCGATACGAGCGATTCAAGCGTTGTCTACAACGGGCCAGGTAACGGAGCCGGCGGATTCGATGTTAACTGGGACACCAATGTTGGCGCTAGTGTGGGCGAGGAATATGAGATCGGTTGCCAGGTCAGCGATCCCACACATGATGTCATGGCTGTTCCCTTGATCGTTACCGTAGTCGAAACTCCTAATCTGCCGCCGGTTATTTACGGAGGTATCTTTGGCGCCGATAATGCCGGGGAAACTTCAATCCTCGATTATTCCGTTTCCGCCAGCGATCCCAATGACGATCCACTGATATATTCATGGAAGGTAACCAATATCGCAGATCATTCAGTGAAATTTACCGGACCCGGGGATGGGGCAGGGGTATTAACCCTTGACTGGGATGCCGATATCGGCGCGGTAATGGGCAATACTTATTCGATGGAATGTACTGTATCGGATGGAGTCAATCCAGAGGTGTCTGCAACAGCGCTATCAGTCGAGATTACCAACCAGCCACCTGAATTAATCTCGGGAATCACCGGAAAGGGTTCCGTACTACCGACAGACGTAAAAACATACACCGTAGAAGTCGTTGACCCTGAAGGCGACACGATAACGTACTCCTGGGATGTTTTAAAATTGCCGACGATGACCAGCGTGTTTTCCGGGCCGGGCGATGGTGCCGGGGGATTTGAAATCGACTGGGCAAACGATATCGGAGCCGCTTCAGGTGAAACATATCTTGTCACATGTTCATTCAGCGATCCGACTCACGCAGGATTATTGGCTATTCCAATGGTTGTACTAATCCTTTAACAACCTGAATTCATTGTTAATCTACCCCCGCTTGCGCGGGGGTTTTTTTGTTCATTTACATTTCATGTTGAAAAGCCGGACACATCGGTTACAATGTCCAATACTCATTACATCACTTTTATAAAACTATTCTACAGGAGGGAATTAATGACTGAAGACATCAAAAAAAGCGCATGCGACTTCGCTAAATCGAATCCCACATCCCATCTCGCGACTATCGAGAACAATAAACCTCACATCCGCGTAATGTATTGCCCCAGGATCGACGATGATTTGACAGTCTGGTTTACCACATCTGCCGCATCCAACAAGGTCCGCCAGATTATGGCAAATCCGGATGTCGCCCTGGAATTTTTCGACGGTGGAAAGACGCTGAAAATTACTGGAACTGCGATCATACTGAATGACCAGGCAATAAAGGATGAGCTCTGGGAAGAGGATTGGACGCGATATTTTAAAAATGGCAAGGAAGATCCGGATTACTGCATTATCAAAGTAAAACCGGTTACTGCAGAGTACCTGGACATGAACCTTGACCCGATGACTGCGCACCATCTTCTATAATCGCGCGTGCCTTATTCAATCCCGATTTCGTCGGCTATTGCTGAATCAAGCCTGCATAGCTCCTCATGAAGCCTGTCGACAAGCTCAGTAACTACACTGATACGCTTGTCGCTACCAGCCATTTCTATCTCACTCGCGATTTCCCGCACAGTGACTGCCCCGATATTTGCGGACGCCCCCTTGAGCGAGTGCGCGGCAAATCTTATTCCTTCACTGTCGCTTTCTTCGATCGCCGTATGTAGATCGCTCATTTTGCGGGATGCTTCCTCCTGATAAATTACCAGTACTTCTTTGAAAAGCTCTTCATCTCCGCCCATATTTTCAAGCGCAAGATCTTTATTAAGAACATCGGATATTTTCTTCTTATCTTCTTCCAAAGACATAGTCTTCTCCCCTTTCAGAAATTCCCTTCCTGAAATTAGTTTCTGAAAGAACTGTCTCTTTTAGTTAAATGGCTTTAATAATGTGAAAAATTACCAGACTAAATAAAAATATGTTTAAAGTTGGACAACTTCATATGTCCCCGACGCCTGATCGATCCTGATAAAGCAATCGACCGGAACATCCTCGAAAACATTCACGGTATTCTCAATATCCGGCCAATGGACCTCAAGCCGATCGATTGTTGAATACTCCCCAAGTCCGAAGTGAATTTCCGGTGGATTCTGATGCCCCGCGTGCCCTGCGCCGCCAAGTATCTCGCGTATCTGCGTGATACCCCCTGTCGTCGCATACAACCTCGCGCCGATCGCGGAGCGATTCGCCCCGGAATAAGGCTCCGAATTATCACGCATCGACCCTTTGCAGAAAATCCCGATCCAGTGGTTGCCATTGTCGCAATTGTTCTGGAAAAGCGCTACCTGACGAGGTCGTCCTCCTGTCTGTTCGGGTCCAAGACGCATATAGCTCTGCCCGGCAAGAATATCCTCGTCCCCGTCGCGGTCGAAATCGCAGATCGAGATTCCCCCGCATCCCTGCCAGTTGAATCCCGCCTGCTCAGTGACATCGACAAAGGTGTGATCCAATTGTTGCCTGTAAAGTTTAAGGTATTGCCCGTCGGGGTAATCGGATGACCCGATCAGCAAATCGAGAAGGCCGTCGTTGTCGAAATCCAGCGCGCCTGTATGCAGGTCGCCCTCATTCCATCTTTCGCCCTCATGCTGTCTTTCGATACCGCACATGGACCGCGTGAAAACGAAGCCATTTTCCACACCCTGATTGATGAGAAATTGCGATCTGTCGGAGGATGATCCCGCCCACCAGTGTGCGATTTCCCCCATGAAGCAGTCGATATCGCCATCGTTATCGAAATCGGCTGCCGTACAGTCGAAAGTGTTGCCATTGGACCGGAATGGAAGTTCCGTCTCCTGCCCTATTTCATCGGGATAGACCCCCGAACGATCATCGTCGCCATCGAAATGGGTTTCCTCCGCGACATCGGTAAATCCATCAGGTCCGCCTTGCCAGAGGAAATTCCACTGACGTCCGTAAACCTCGACAAGAATATCCTGCCATCCGTCGTTATTCCAGTCGGTATGGGTCACGCCAT
>JAPKYR010000076.1 GCA_026394215.1 bacterium | reverse complement strand
ATGTGGCGGTATACGGCCAGTACGTTTTATGCGTGGGTACAAGTCCCCTCGTCACTGGCGGATTGTTTGCGCTTAGCTTTGATATTGTCGGTGGTTTTTCCGAAGAAGGAGTCTACGACACATCTGGGTTTGCCATGTATGTAGATACCGAGTGGCCATACGCGTATATCGGCGACGGCACGCCGGGATTAGTAGTCGCCGACCTTACCAATATCGCTGCTCCGGCTTATGTGGGGACAACTCCGTTAATTTCAAGTGCAAGGGATGTTGCGATTAACGGGTCCACCGCCTGTGTAATTTCATATGAAGCCGGGGTGGAAGTTTTCGATGCGGCGACACCATCCTCTTTGCTGCATCTTGAACGATTAGGGATTGCCAATGCAACGATGTTTATTTTTGTCGACGGTGACTATCTTTTTACATGCGAAGCTTCTGCTGGTTATCCTGCAGTCAAAGCGCTTGATATAAACGATCCAGCTAATATCTATATTGCCGGAGAATATCTGAGCACGCATGGGCAACCTGAATTTATGGATTATAGCGGTGGGCGGATTATTCTGGGAACGGGCAATAAAAGTTTCGAGTACATAAATGCAAGCGACCCAATGAACATGACGATGATTGAATCGCAGACCTATGTGGACGATTTATATACGGTCTCTCTATATAACGATTATATGTACCTTATTGTGGACAACGGCTCCGGTTACGAATTGCACATATATGAGCAGGATGGGTTCAATCCCATGACTTACATTGATTTTTATGATTTGCCGTTCACGGGATCGCCCGGTTTAATAACATGCCATGGCGATTACATGTTTATCCCTTCCGGCAGCGATGTGTATATTTATTCCCTCGCATTTCCGGAGGCCCCGGCCCTTATCGGGAAATATTCAACATTCAGCAAGGTATTCGAAGCTAAGGTTCAGGGCGACTTCATGTATCTAACTGCCACAAACAGGCTCGAAATAGCGGATTTCAGTGACCCGCTTCACCCCGATTATATTGGCTCGGTACAATTGATTACCAATCCTGTGCCATATGCGCTGGTAGATGTTGAACTGGACGGGCAAATCGCTTATACGGGGGGGATGACTTACGACAGTTATATCTGCAATGTCTGGCCGCCCGATAATCCGACACTCATCAGCGAACTTCCGCAGAATGTTCGTATTCCGACAGCGATATTCAAGTTGAAGGACGGCTATCTGTTCAGAGGATGTTTCGGCATTGGAATACGTGTTCATGACCTGTACTGAGAATGTTTGAATGATTGTGGGCAAGCACTCCTTGACAGTCGTGAAGAAGGAGCACTCCTTAACAGTCGTGCCGCTGTAAGATCGTGCCGCTGTAAATTTGTGCCTTTGATAGGTTGTGCATTTGGCAGGTTTATTGTCCGATTGGCGTTAAAATGCGATATAATTAAATTAATGAGTTCGTAGTGAACCTGAGGAGGTGCTCTTTTGCGCCTGAACATCTTATTTCTATCGATTATTTTACTTTCCCTGATCTCAGCCAATTCAGGTTGTCAGGGAAATCCGGTACAGCCCGGACACCAACCCGATAGTACGCTGGCAATCCCTTCAGGGAACAGCGATTCCCATATCTGCCTTGGTTTATATTCCATAGAGCTGAACAGGGATGATTCCACGGTCGAAGCGATTCCTGCAAGGACGGCGGACCTTCATCTGAACCTCACAAAAATATTCGTGAGCACGATGGGATTGTCGATCGCGGTTGTCCCTGGGGAATCCGTTCCGGCGCAAGGTTTATTCGCGCTGGATTTTACGCTCAAACATCCGCTCCCGTCGCATCCCGAATTAACCGCGTTCGACGTCAGGGGCATAGTCATCTGTCCCGGATCGTTTGAGATAAATTCCCTTAAGTTCAACGATCTCGACGAAACACGTCTGGAAAATGCCGACGGCTATACGCGCTGGTGGAATCCTTTTGAGTTCACACAGGCGGGGATTTTCGGCTACACGGAAGGGTTGATGACAAATACTACCGCCGCGATTCTCACCTCGGAGGTCAACCCGTATAAATATTTCGCGGACATCCTCGGTCCGACCGACAGTATTTCAGCGGTAATAAACGAACCGCTCAATAGTAGCGAAGGGCGCGGATTATTTTCGAGCGGGGCAAGTAATACGCGACGTTATCTGATTCGGTTCCCCATGAGTCCGGGTCCGGTAATTGTTTTCGGCTACGTAATCGACGGTTGCTGGGACCTGCCAAACCCGAACCCTCCGGGAGTGGTTCCGGGACATTTCCCGATGACGGCGAACCAGCCGGAAGCTTACGCGGTTTCGATATCGGAAGAGGTTAATACGCTATACTACGATTCGGAATCCGCCCTTGGAGGCGGGGTCCTTCGCCTGAAGGTGGAAATCTTCGACTGGCAGGGACAGGCGACAGGGGATTTTGTCTCAGAAACCGCAAGCGTGGAATTTTATGCACCATCGCTTTTTTCGGGCGCTGTCGCCGCGACTTATCAAAGCCAGGATGCAACCTGCGCGACTTATTACGCCGATCTCACATCGTCTATATCACCTACCCATGCCGGAAAAAATCTTCTCGCTGTCAGGGTGGTGTCGAAAGATGGTCCCGACTATAACCAGGGGCTGACATATCCTTCACCCGATGAGCCGGTCGAGGCATGGAACATACTTATTCTCGATATCCCCGACCCGGATTGCGCCGCGGATTCTAATAATTCCATGGAAGAAGCTGAGGATATAGGAATTGTCGATAGCGCAACCGGCATTTTATGCGGGTCCGCCGATTACGCGGATTACTTCAGGCTGGAAATCCCTCTGGGTTACAAGTTGGATGACGGAATGATCTCCGCAAGCTCGCAGATTCCGATGTTCGGTATGGAGCTTACGGATTCCGAAGGTAATGTGCTTGCGTCTGAACAATACGGCGAACTTCTTCAATTCAACCTTGTTTCGCAGACGATGGAATCGGGGAATTATTACTTAAAACTCAACACAGGCAGCACTAATAAAGCCGCCCCATATCTTCTTGAAACAGATATTACGCTTACGAAAATCACTCCTGATAATCCAATTGATATCACTCCAAAATGGCTCGATCTGCAGGCCGACTGGATCAGTGTACGCGATAATTTAGCCTATCTTGCAAGCGACACGGGAATCTGGATTTACGATATTGCCGACACATCCTATCCTCAATGGAACTGGAGATCATTGGATCACTGCACTTTGCCGCCCGCATTTTCCTTCCCGGATATTTATTTCATCGACAGTTCCAGCGGAACGGTAAAGATAAATTATTACGACCTTTCCACAATGGCTGTCGATCCATTTACGCCAACGTTTTATGAAGACGTTATTCCGGCCGCACAGGCTGTCGCTGTGGCGATGGACCCGGATTATCTCTATGTCGCTCTCGACACCGATACAGTGCAGATTTACGACATTTCAACCGATCCGGCAAATCCGTCCCTGGTCAATTCGTTCCCGATCATTGGCGGTTTATTGAAAATGGATATTCTCGGTCCTGACAGCGCATATACGACTCTTGTAGTGATGAGTTCAGCGATATTGAGATTCTATAATGTGGAAGATCCGATGAATGTCGCCGACAAAGGATCGAATCTTCTCACGGACGGGGGTTATATCGATTTCTCCATTTCCGATACCACATTGTTTTCAATCGATAGCTTTATTGGGAATCATTATTTCAGAGGATACCATCTTGATGGTGTAACATATGAACTGGAATATGATGGCAATGTCGCCCTTCCATATCTTCCATACCACGTCACCGGCATTGGGTCGAAAGCATATATTGGCGCTCAGGCTGAGGGGATAATGATTGTTGACTGGCAGACTCCTACCGCTCCCGTATATGAATCGACAATGGCGACCGAGTTCGCAACCGATTATGTTCTTACGGCTTCCACCAACCTTCTCGCAGCATCCCCAACCGCTGGATTTACAATCTACGACCTGACCGATTCTTCAAATCCCGCAAAACTTTCAAGACCAATATGTCTGAATAATCCCATTGGAGGAGCGGTAGTCGGCGACTACGTTTATTTCATTGAAAGCAAAGATGATTACAATGCCGTGATGACCGTCCAGATCACCAACCCGGCAAATGCCCGGCTTAGAGATGAAGATCTGTTTAACGAACCGCCTGGGTATATCGCAGGAAACAATTCCATTGCCGCGGTAGCCACAGAAAGTACTAACGGGATATATATTCTTAATCTTACAGATCCCCAAAATCCTGTCCCCGAGCTTATTGCGAATCTGTCCAATCTTCCTATCGGAATGACCATGAACGATACGCACCTTTTCGTGACAACCGAGGGGCAGAGGCTTGAGGTATTTGATATTTCCAATTACCCGACAGTAACTCAGGAGCCCGGAGCCAATACATCGGTCAATGTTTCAAATCCGGTTCTAAACGGGGACGTTCTTTACGGGAATGGCAATACAAGCGTTTTGGTTTTCGACATATCCAATCCCGATTCGCCTACCGAGGAGGCGCCGTACGGATCGCTTCCGGACATAGCGTCAAGCCAGGAAGTGCGCGATGGCTATCTTTACGTCTGCACGTCCGGGACGCTCGCAATACTCGATATTTCCAGCCCGCTTGCACCGTCGCCAACCTCAGAACTGGCGATGCCATACTCTCCCGATATGCGTTTCGTCGCGATCGATGAAATTTACGCTTATGTCGGCGACCAGGATCACCATCCGGTAATTGTCGATCTGGGAAATATTGATTCCCCGGTAATTTTCGGGGAAACTTTCCAACCGCAATTATCGGTAAAATCGGAAGGCTATTTCATCCATGGCCGAAACCTATATGAATTTCAGGAAGGTTACGGCGTAAGGATTTTCGATTTATACTTAGATTAAAAAACGGACCTGATGAATTCGATTATGGCGGCGATGCCACTCCAATGCTTTCTCCATTAGCATGGGAATTTACAGAACCCGCCGACCTTCTCGATCTCGGCGGGTGCCTCCCATACGGGAAGTCCGGCTTCAGCCGGACGAGCTTATAGGTGCTGGTTTATATATCAATCACCCATAAGCTCCGCTGCGCTCCGCGTATGGGCGGCACCCGCCCTTAGAAAAGGAGCGGCACATGAATATTCATCGTATGATGACAATGATCTTGCTAGCTGTAACAGTGTTAATCACTTCGGTATCCTCCAAGGCTACCAATTACAGTCAATACTCCGAAGAAATCCTCTGCACTATTCCATGGGGGGATGCCCCGGGTCAACTTTCAAGATTGTGGAACGCCCAACCGGATTTGCCTGAATGGCACGGGCTTATCGATCCGCCTCACCCCTGGGCCATGTCGAGTGCTGATAATGTGGTTATTTCAGACTTCGACGGGAAAACGTCGCGACTCATGAAATTTACCCCTGACGGTCAGATGGTTGCATATCTTGACCTTGGTTCTCTAGGTTTAAACCTGCCATTTTACCTGGCAGTGAATAAGAACGGGCAGGTTC
>JAPKYR010000152.1 GCA_026394215.1 bacterium | reverse complement strand
GTTCCCGCCGATGCATTATCTCAATGGCCGGACGCGGATTTCTTCTTTGAAGAGGACGATCCGGGCGGAGGCAACACTCAGTGGGTCGCGCATCGGTTCGACTTTACCGACGCTTTGAATGGCGCCCTGAAAATGCAGGGTCAATATGCCGATGGAAGTATAGGACCCACAGTGTTTGATTATGGCGATTCAATTTACATCCACCATCCAATCTGCGCGGGATGGACCGATGAGGGTTCAGGCTCCGGCAACTTCTACGGCGTCAATTTCGGTATTGAATGGGACATGCAGTCCCTCGGAACCGGGCCCGCTATATTCATGGTTAACGGCGAGGAAACGGTCCTTAACTGCATGCTCATCCGGCACCACTTCATTTTCACCGACATGGATTATCAGACTTTAACTTTCTATCTCCTGAGCTACCAGTGGATCGATGAGGACGGAAACGAAGTCGCATTTATTCAGGCGGAGAACGGCCTTACGGGCGTACCTAACTTCTCTGGCAACAACATCACCGGAAACGCTGTCGTCAGGGCACTAAGAAATATTTCGTAAATTTTCAAAAGAAAAGATATAAATATCTAAAAATCAAGCGGCTAATCAAGCCGCTTTTTTGTTTCTCTTACAAACACGGTGAACTTGAAAATAAGTGTATACTTAAAAAAATGCGGAAAAATCCAACTCATTCTGCTTAAATTACATCATATATTCATAACCGATTCAGATGTATGGAGCGACTCATGAAACCTGGAACAGACTTCAATCCCTTTACCAGATTGATTATCGGGCTTCTGATCTTTATGTTCGCCCTCTGGCCCGCAACTTGTGCGACAATGAAAGTGAAAGAAGTACCGGTCCCGATCGATAAAAGTTCCGCGCTGACACCGGCTCAGGCTGAAGGCAGAACCGGGCCTGTGGAAATTACTGGGGCGCCGGTAATCGATCAGCCGCTTTCGGTTGAGATCGGGGACGAGAGGCGCGATATCGAGGCTTTCTGGTTCCGGAAATCTTACTACTCATGGGACGCTGGAGATGGTGGTTCCGAAGGCAAGTGGTCGCTGAACTCGACCGAGGAATCCATGGCGCGGTTCAAGCTCGGTAAAATCGAAGTAATCCCTGTCGGAGGATCATGGCGGCTGGAAGGTTTTGAATCGGAAGATATGGACGAACCCAATCCGGACCAAACCCACACCTGGACATCATATGAGTGGATTTCCGCCGATGAGGCTGCTTCTCAAAACCTGACTGTACTCGGCAATATCTCCGACAACCAGATCGCGGGCGGCGACCCATTCATCATCACAAATTCCAGCAATCCCGATCTCGGGCAGATTCTCGAATCCGGAAAAGCCCCCAATCGCATATTGCTGACCATAATCAGCGTGATCATGTTCTGGATCGCGTTTAATCTGATCGCGGTACCTGTGCTTAAATTGCTCAATTCAAAGGCGGCGATCGGCAGCGGAATGCGTATGGGAATCGGCATCGGAAGCCTGTTAGTAGCGATCATGTGGGTGTGGATCCTGCAGATGTTTATAAAGTAGTAACCCGTTATGATTGTTAAATATATTTAACATTCATATTGACAATAATTTTAACATGTGGTATATACTTGTAGTATGGCATCCGGCAACGGTGTTGATGCGTACGTTGGATTATTGAGCATATAAGAACATGAAACAGGAATTTATTAAAAAACTTAGAGAAGATCGGAAGCTGACGCAGGAGTATATCGCTGACCGCCTTGGATTAACGCGCCAGACATACAGCTTGATAGAACATGGTGGACGGGATTTAACGGTCAATGAAGCCAGAATCCTGGCTAACCTGTTCGAAATTTCTCTCGATAATTTTCTTGATGAAAGGGACATACCAGTCGTAATTGAGATAGAAGGTGATGAGATGAGCGGGAAGGAAGAAAAAACCGGATTACGAATCAGCGTTCCTCAGAGGAATTTCCAGAAATTCAAGGAAGTTCTTCTTTATATTTTATCGAAGGTTGGTGGAAAGCCGAATGTAGGCGAGACGGTACTGTACAAGCTATTGTATTTTATCGATTTCGACTATTACGAAAAGTACGAGGAACAGCTTATCGGAGCGACGTATATTAAAAAAAATTACGGACCGATGCCGGTAGAATTCAAATCCATAATTGAAGAAGCAATAAAAAATGGGGAAATCATTCCCGTCAAAAGTAAATATTTCGGCCACGATCAAAGGAAATACCTTCCGGTTCGCGATCCCGACCTTTCGAAATTGATTAACGCGCGGGAGATAAAACATATCGATGAAGTCCTTGCCAGGCTCAGCGATTTTAATGCGAGTGAATTGACCGCCATCAGCCATGACGACGTTCCGTGGATCATTGCGGAAGACCTGAAACCGATCGACTACGAAGCCGTGTTCTACCGCACGTCAAAAACGACCGTGAGACATTACGATGAGCGGGATTAAATACTCGGAGACTGCGGAGTTCAGGAAAGATTTCAAGAAACTCCTGAAAAGGTTCAGATCGCTTAATGAAGATCTCGAATTGGCAAAGCAGGCGGCAATAGAGCTTTATCACGTCAGGGGTCTCGACAACGCCAGTGTATTTGAGATACCGGGTTTCAGTAAAGCAGGCATTAAAATCTTCAAGTTGAAGAAATTCGCATGCAAAGCCCTGAAAGGAACCGGAAACCGAAGCGGTATCAGGATAATTTATGCATTTCATGAAGGGGATGCCAGGATAGAGTTCATCGAGATATACTTCAAAGGCGATAAGGGTAAGGAGGATAAGGAGAAGATAAGGGAGTATTTGAGAGAATGCATGTGATCAGCTTGGACAAGCTTAGGTGAAGTTGTGGTTTGTCACGGGCACCCGCTATCCTGTCACCAGCAATGAAAAACCAGGTCGGACAAGAAAGACGTGATTGGGCGGCAGTAGTGATTCCAGGAAGTATATTAATAAATTCTATCAAATAGATGTCCGGTACGGGTTATTGATACATCGGAATTTTAAGAGTAAAATCGCGGCATGAAAATCCTGATTGCAGGCGCAGGAGGGTTCACGGGTTCAGCCCTTGTCGGTTCCCGGGAAAAACAGGGACATAAGGTAGCCAGGCTTGTAAGGAACCGCGACCATCTCTCGAACGATATCAGCCTTCCTGTCGCACTCATAATCCTCGTCGCAATTGTTATTTACAATCTCATCAACCTGTCCCCTGCGATACAAATCGGGTTTGTCGGCGACGATTTCTATTACCTTAATACTCCCGAATTGGAATCCCTGAATGATGTTCCTCAAGCAGTCAGGCATTCTCTGAGTCGCGCACCCAGAATTCTTTCGCAGGGGTTTTTATTTATTGCAGGCCGTTACCTGTGGGGCCTTGACTACCGGAAATGGCATACTTTTGGGCTCATCATTGGGGCTCTTACGATCTGTGTCCAGTTTATATTCCTGGCGGGAATCCTTAAAAACAGGCTGTCTGCAATAATCGGGACAGGTATTTTTGCCTTGTCAGGTGTTATTTTTATACCCCAGGTATGGATATCCGCAACCGGTGAGCTGATGGCAACTGCATGTGTATGTTTGAGCTTCCTCGCGCATGCCTTGGCGATAAACGCGACTCGCCTGAAAGGCCACTCCCCGATCGGCATGGATGTTTCCGGAGTATTACTGATGGCCTGTGCTCTGATGTCCAAGGAGACAATGATATTTGCTGTTCCCGTTTTCATCCTGATGGATTTTCTAATGCTGCGTCGCCTGACTCGAACCGGCGTTGCAGTACTTTTTCTGGGTTGCCTGGCACTCATTCCGACAGCCATTAAATTTTTCGACCTGAGTACTACTCAGAATTACGCTATCTCACTCAACCCACTCTTACTTCTGGCTAACCTGATCGCATACTTTTACGATCCCCTCCTTGCATCGGGCGGACACTTTATCCTCCTGGATGCCATGGGACTCTCCGTCGATCTGGGCACACTATCCAAAGGTATTCAACTGGGCCGCGAATACCTGGTACTCTTTATTCCAGTTGTAATTATCCTTTTTGCCGTCGGTATTTTATGGGTCCGGCTGACCCTTAACGCCGGCAGGTTTAAGGGTGAAACCGATCAAACCGGCAAGCCGATTCTCCCGCCGGTTTTTGGCTGGCTGGCCTGGTCAATTCTTCTTTTACCCCCGTTATTCACCCCAGGGCACCATCAAGCATATTATATGACCTTACCGCTTGCCCTCCTTATGGTTGCGGTGGCGCCGGTTTTTGCATACGGGCTCAAATCAGTTAAATTCAGGATCCCTGTCGCATTCTGCCTGATCTTATATATAGCCTGGTATCCCTTAAACACCGCGATCACATTCAATAGAGCATCGGTCACCAGTGGAGGCAGGGCTTCACTTGAATGCATCAAGTCAATCGCAGCCATTCATCCCGAGATCCAACCCGGTACCTACATCGTGATTGACAGCAGTGACAGCACATTCAACAGGGCGGTTTCATTCGGACACGCATTTGAATTGTATTACCCGGGCACTGTAGGTATAACCATCCGCGATCTTGAGGATAGGTTCGAAACCCTTCAATCAATCCCGTCCGTTGATTCATCAAATGTACTGATTTTCAGGAGAGTTAACGGCTCCTGGTGCGACGTAACTGCTGAAATGTTTGGAGGTTCCGCTGAGTCTGCAAGTCCCTGAAGGGGACCGGAAACCGTAGCGGTATCAGGGTGATTTATGCATTTTATAAAGGGGAAGGTAGGGTTGAGTTTATCGAGATATATTATAAGGGCGAGAAACCGAATGAGGATAGAGAGAGGATAAGGGAGTATTTGGGGGAATATTCCGGTTGAGTTTTTCGGGCTGCAGGTGGGATTTATTATTAGCCATGGCTAGGGAGATGCTGGGCTACGGACTTTCCGCGACAAGCCTTCGCTAAAGCTTCGGTTTGTCACGTGCAACCGCTGCAGAGGGGTTTGACATTTGCCTAATAAGTAGTATAATAATAGGATTTTCTATCAATTGTCTCCGCGAATGCAAAGATAAGTACAGGAGAACGATATGTGCCCGTCACTCGCAAACACACAGGAAGAACAGATTGTCGTCAAGTTTGGTCCGGACTTTTCTGCTTTGGCTTACCGTGCAGCATCCGAGCTGGACATCTTGAACCTCGGCCTCCAAGACAAGATGGAGTCTGGAAGGCGCCTTGAGGCAGTAAGGGAGCTGAGAGATGAGCTTCGCAAGATTGAGCAAATGACACCCAGTGACTTAAAAGCGAGTTCGTCGAACCATGTTCGTGCGATCCTGCACCCCTCCGCAGTCGTAGTTATGGATCGGGTGATTTCCATCTTGTCAGAGACGAGACAGCACAAGCTCGCACAGCTTGTGAAGCAAACAGAAGTTTATGTGAAGCTTCTTGATTCTGTTCTCCAAGATCCTGACGAATTCAAAAGAAGGAATAGTGCGGATCTGGATAAGTTGGTGGATTTTTGCCTGACACTCTCTGAGGAAGTATTTGATCATAGGAGGTCGACACTTGAGCTCAGGACACTCAGGAAACCTAGGAACTGACAATGGATCTGCTTCGTTTCGCTCATAAGAGACTCGATGTGTTTCTCTCAGAGATTGATCGTCTATTGCGATCAGAGTTCCCCTATGAAGACTCGAGGAGAGCCATACTCAGAATCCAAGAGGAAGTAAAGATCCGCAGATCCAAGGTGCTGGAGGAACTCAAGAAGAGAGAATTCAAGGGACAAGAGAGTGCTGGGACTGAAGCTGCAGAGGCACGTTTGCGTCGCTTAGAATCTCGAGCCGCTTCTGAGTCACTGGCAGTCTTGTTCGAATCGCTTCCTCGTTTAGGTTTTCTCTTGCGCTCCACAAACGTCCGGAACGCATTTGAAATCTACGGTCCTTTGTGTCGCCTCGCAAATCAACTGCTTTCTCCTCATTTGGCCTCTAGGGAATCTAGAGTGCAGATGGTGCTTTCCTCAGAGTTTAACTACTCACCGTTCCTTGATCCTTACCCGTTACTTGACGATTTTGTCTTGATAGGTTTTCCTGCTCCCGAGTCCTCGAATCCGCTGCTAATCCCTCTAGCTGGGCACGAACTTGGGCATGCGGTTTGGAGAAAGGCAGGATTCGAGAACCGTTTCCTCTCTCGCGTGCAGCAGATTGTCGTTAAACGGATCATTGACAAGAAAGTTGACTACGTCCAGCTACTTGCGGACATGAAAGCAGACGGGCTTGATTTCGCGAAGCTGAAAGATGCCCCTGAGGATTTTTTCAAGTACATGGAGCCAGCCATAAACTGGGCGATGTCTCAAGCAGAGGAGTGTTTCGCAGACTTCGTAGGTCTGCGTCTATTTGGCTGTTTGGCATCCAGTTAGAGATTGCGGATTTCTGCGTTCAGCAAATCGTCGATGACCTAATCGGAGAAGCCAGGAAGGCTGTCGAAGAAGCCGGTCTAGGAGACCTTCATTCTGATAGAGAATCAGATATTGCGACCCGTTTGAAACTGAAGGCGCCTATTGAGGGATCACCAAGCATTGTCCCGATACTGAATGTAGCGTGGGAAGCTTACAACAAACTCCCTAAGTTCTGGCCCCCGAAAGATGATGAAGAGCGAGATGATGACAAATTGGATGACATATTGAAAGACATCGTGCTCAAGAGCATAGAGATTTTCGAGATCGAACAGATTCTAGGATAAGACAATAATGCTCAAAGCAGAGATCGTACATCAGTTGATCGGCGAGGGTGACGATCCGCTCCTCATCTCACCTCGCAAGGTGCTGCTTCCCGACAAGGGTCCCGCATCAATTGACCTGAGACTGGGTTGCTGGTTCGAGACACTAAGAGAAAGTCGGATGACTCATTTGAAAACCGGCAGCGCGAGATATGTTGGTCAGTTGACCAAGAGTAGATATGTTCGCTTCGGTGACAAATATATTCTTCATCCGCAAACATTCGTTCTAGGTGTTACTCTTGAGTGGGTACGCCTTCCGGGCGACTTGGGTGCATATATCATAGGACGCTCCACATGGGGACGGCGAGGTTTGATTATCGCGACAGCGGCAGGCGTGCATCCTGGCTTTACAGGATGCCTCACTCTCGAACTTACGAATCTGGGTGCTATACCAATAGAGCTAATACCCGGTATGACAATCTGCCAGCTCTTCTTTCACAGGGTACAGACGCTGAAAAAAGAGGAGATGGATAAGAGCGAATTCATCGGCCAACGTAAGCCTACTGTTGGCAGCGCTAAACCCGACGCAGTTGCAAAGAAATTATGGAAGGCTCACGGCGAATCACATAAGACTCAATTCTACTGCACAAAATCTAATGAGTTTCGTGATTTTGTCAAGGCACAGGAACTGAAAACTCGTCTCGTAAATACAGGGTACAATGCATGCGTAATGGCGAATGAGGAGCATGATTCTTTGATGTATACTGTACTTATCGGATATCACGACAGTGCGGACGAGGCTAACGAAGAAGTCATCGAACTTAGGGAAAAAGGCATCGAAGCGACAGCACAGCAAGTGCAGTGAAATGTTGGGTCAATCCTGCCGCCCACAACCCCCCCTCCCCCCCAAAAAAATGGTATCCTTAGATAGCTGATCTTCGTCTAAATCAGCATCTTTGCCCTTGTTTCCTATCCCTCTACTGAAATGTGGGGCATCTATTAATGATAAATGAAAGCAGGATTGCCGAAATCCTCAAAGGCCCGGACGAAAACGTTCTTTCCGACCTTGAACGCTGCCTTCCCAACCTCACCCTGACCGAGAAATTCGACCTGCTCACGCTTATTGAAGACAACGAAATCTTCCGATTGCGCCTTCCTCTCAGGCTCGAAACATACGCCCTTCTTGCTCAGAATACCTCCGATAAAAACCTCGCCCTTATCGCCTACCTTCGACTTCTCCGACGTCTCGGCGCACGAAGGGACATTCCAAACCTTGGCGAAATCCCCACCGATTCCACCGATTTCGCGACTCACCTGAGTCAGATGGCAGGAAAATTGTCTGACGACGAATATCTTACCGAGGCTGTCGAGTCGCTTGCGCTTGCTACCAATGCGTTCCGATCCGGCGACCTTGGCTCCATGGAACATATTTCCCTCAGGGGGCTTGAGGCTGTCATGCGAATCGATTCGTGGCTTAATCCGCCTGAGATTCCCGATCTCAAGGACCTTGCAGTTTGCGAAACCGGGCATGAGCTTTATTTTCTGGCCACCAACGCGCTATTCCGAAAGGGCGATGTCTCCCACGCTCAAAAGATTGCGATGGAATGGTCGGATCTGATCGAAAAATGGGAGAAAATTCTCGGCTCACTTCCGCGACAGAGGTACCAGTATTTCCAGATTGTCGGGCATCTCAATTACGAAACCGGGGTTTACGAAGCCGCGATCGGCTCGTACAAAAAGGCGCTCGAATACGCCCCGACCGCGTACCGCAAGTCATTTCTGTGGCTGTCGCTCGCGAGGATCGAGAGAAATCTCGGCAAGCTCGACGAATGCTGGGAACACACGTCAAATGCCATCACCGCGATACTCGAAAGCCCATATCCGCAGATGGCAGCCGCATGGATCGAATGGCTTGCGCTCGACGCATATTCGCCGTCGAAACTTGCGCAGATCAAATCGATGAGGGACAAGCTTGGTAAAGCGGGCGGAATCGAAATCAACCGTGTCACGGCCGCCATGACTCGCCTTTACCGGCTTCTCGGCTCGCTTAAACATGGAACCGACCCATCGGAAATCGGCCCGGTTCTCGATAAGCTGATTTCAGAGCTTGAGGGGCTGGAATCGTGGCCGAACCTCATAACCATTCTCGCGACCCGCGCGGTTGTTTTCGGACGGATGAACGATCGCGACGGCATGGAAAAATCAATCGACCATGCCCGGGAACTTCTAAGCACAAAAGTCGCCCCCGATGCGCGTCCGCCAATCGAGTTCTTTCTCGAAAACGCGAACGCCCTCGCCCTTCGCGATATCGGCGACTATGACGAGGCTTTCAGCGCGCTTTTCGAACGCGCGCTCCAGGCTCGAATGCAGTATCCGGGCGGGATGGGTCCAGATGAGCAGACGACTGTCGAGGCGCTTTACTACCTCGGGGCGCTGTCCGGAAACGATCCCGAAACTATAGAGAAAAAAATACGTGATACAATTAAAAATAGGGTGAACTAAACACGCAACCGCACGTCATAAGGATATAAAAATGAAAACCGGAAATAGATACATCACTGGAATAATTATCGTCGCGATCATGCTGATCCTCGCGATTGCTGTGCCGGTAGCCGTCTCGTTAAAGGCGCTCCCGATATTGACGATCAATGCGGTCGAAATGGCAAAGCGCGGCAAGAGCGACGATCCGCCATGGGATCCGGGCGACGAGTCCGCGAAAACGGCAAATCATAAATCCAGCCTATCCAGAACCTCCGCATTGATAATTCCCGGCGATTCCGATTTCGGCGTCCTGATGGCGAAAAAAGACGACCCCCCGTGGGATCCGGGAGATGAAACTCATAAGGAGGTGGCGTATGTCAAGTACAGCTAAAAGACGTCGGTCCACCCCTCTTGAGGTACTTATTCATCTCATGATGGCTCCTGGATCAGGCGGGACATTCTCATGGCAGCCCGCTCCCGACCATCTCAGGCGATTCGCCGATGACCTTCGATGGACAATCCTCAGGAAAGTCTATTCCGAACTCAACGGCAAAACCCCGTATAGCGGGTTGATCCAGAAACACGCAATCAGGGTCGAATCGCTCGATCTTCCGTTCTTCATGGACTGCCTCGAAGTTATCCGCGATAAAAATTCGAGATCATTCAGAATATCCGAAGTGCGAAGGCTTTCCGAAATCGAACTGATCCGGCAATTCTTCCTCCCGGTAATTCTCGAATGGGCGGAAAATGAGCGGTCGGTATCGGTCAGCCGCGAAAACACCCCGAGTATCGAGGACCTCATCACGCACGAGGATTCGTCAGGCAATATCTATCAACGGTTTCCGGACGAATTCGCGTGGGCGGTAAACAGATTTTCGCCATCGCTCGAACCCGAACAACCTCGCGAAATCCCCGATGAAATGCGCGACTTTGTGCGGCGTGTAGCCTCCGAACTTACGAAGTCCCTCAGAAATTTCCTCGACAACGGGAAACAAGAAAAATACATCATTCTTATGGCTCGACTCGAGGACAATATCTGCACGTGGGAGATGACGTTCGACTACCTGAACTCTCTCGGGATGAATCGTTACACAAACTGGAAATCGCTCAGTGTGGTCGCGAACCGCGCCATGCGTGAATTTATCGACAATCTCCCCGATGAGGTTACCGAATTACTTCACCAGAACGACCCGTCGCTCACGAAAGAGGAGAAGCACGACCGGCTGCGTCTCGCGGTCACGGCGGCGCTGGAAATCGATCCTCTTCCGAGTCCGAGGGAAATGTTGTCGAGGGTGGGGTAGAAAAAATATAAAGATGAATCAATCATGGGACGGCTTTAATAGCTGTCCTTTTTATTCTGTGTGGCGCCGACAAGGCAAAAACCGCCTGTGAAACTGCCGGATATATCCCCAAATACAGCAAATACAGGGACAGGTATAGTATTTCCATATTATTTGCATTTCTTACGTTTCCGTCCGGCACACAGACGGGTCAGCCGTCGACCCAACATCCCCTCTAACCTCTTCACGAACTCCTCCGAGCCAGTCGGCCACCCAGTATTCGTGTTTCTGCGGATTTTCAAAATCTCATCATCCTCGAGTCCCTTCGACAACCATGCGCTCCAGTCGTCGATCCCGTACGCTTCGATTATTTCACGATCGGGCGAGAGAAGTGGGTCGGGTATACCGTACACATGTGAACGTGCGCTCGACCACGGGTAATCCTCAGCGCGGCTGACCAACCCGGCGCGCATCGGATTCTGTTCGACATACTTGATGCATGCCAACGTATGAGGCTCGTCAAGCAGCGTTGAGTAGTATCGGTTCGCCCAGAGATGGCCTGTCCAATTGCGCTTAGTGTTGACGAACCGGGAGTAGCGCCGATGACTGAGTCCGACCGCCTTGGCTAACGAAACGTCGAGTCCGGGAATCGCGATAAGATGAATGTGATTTGTCATTAAACAATAAGCGATAATTTTCAGGGCGTGACGATCGGAATATTCACGAAGAAGTTCTCGGTAGATGTCGCGATCCTGGGGGGTGAAGAAAACATCATCGCTCCGGTTGCCCCGATGAGTGATATGGTGCGGAAGGTCGGGTATAACGACTCGCGCGAATCTCGGCATGGAAGGAATAATAATCTGGAAGAATTCTGAAAGTCAAGAAATACTATACCTGTCCCTGTATTTGTCCCTGTATTTCTCTGTATTTCTGTCATACATTCTATGTTAATCAAATTCTACCCCCCCCCATCCCTTCTAAAAAATACCTCACTCCTCCAACACCGTCACCCATTGCTGGATGTACATCCCCTGTATCTCGTACGGAACAAAGCCCTGATAATTGTAAGTCTTGCATTCGCCTCCGACCCATATCATGAAATCATCCGCGCTTGTGATTTCCGAAATACCGAGTATAAGGCCAAATTTTGCGTACCCGTCGCCGGTCTCGAACGGCATCGGATTGCATGTGCCAAGGAGCTCATTCCCCTGCGAGTACGCGCATGTGAGATCGTCATTCGCGCCGAACCAGTCGTAAACTACGATAGTAAGCCCGAGAGAACCCGATGCCTCCTGCGTTGCCGTATTGTAGGTCAGGGTGTTGTCCATGCTTTCGATCTCGATCCAGTACGGTTCCGGACGGTTGGCGCTCACAGGGAAATCGTCGGGGATTACAATATCCGGATCGGACATGTCTGGTGCCTCCCAGTTCGCGTCGATCGCATAATTAAAATAAAGGGCTGACGGGTCGAACGCGATCTCGTAGCGACGCACCGATTTTGTGCCGGGAAGAAGCGCGCCGCGCATGGCGGCGTCGATCGCCTCGCGTCCGGCGGTCGGATCGGTCATCCCGGTCGCGAAATATTTGTACGGATTCAGCGTCGCGTCATATTGCCCTACTGAATTTGGAATCCCGAGAATACCGTCCCTGTAACCGAAAATCGCCTGCGTGTTCGGCGGGAACTCGGTCGGATTCCACCATCGCATGAAACCGTCGGGATTCATCAGGCGCACATCCGCATCGCTCGCGAATTTGGCGGTATCGGAGTACGGATAATTGTTAGAGCCTCGGCTGATTATGATTCCGCACACATCGAATACCGTCGTGACATCAGCGCCGAGGAACGGGTGCTTGACGAAAAGATCGACCGTGATCAGCCCTGGCTGGACATCGACAACGTCCTCGATCCCGAAATTCATGCCGACCGGGGGCTGCATGAAGCTGATAATATTCAGATGCATCTCGCCCTCGCGGAGGGGCACATAAGAGATAGGATTATCGGGATTATCCGGGTCGATTTTGAACCGGTAAAGCCCAAGGAGTAAATGCCCGGACTGGGATGTCTGACTCTGCAACGTTGAATCGATCTGCCCGGATGGAGGCGCGGTCGGGAGGCTGTTTCCGCCGCATCCTGTGAAAGCAAAAATCGTTAATGCAAGAATTAAAAGTTGGGTGGATCTTGTATTCATGGCTATTCCTACGTGTGGTTGTTGATACTTTAATAATACCATATCAGGCGGGTTACCATCCAATAAAATTGAAATGCCTGGCGAGAGTCACTAGCCACGCCAGAATAATTAATGCGACGGTAATCCATGTCAACATTTTCGATAGATACCTGTTCCGCTCGCGCTGGAATTCCGTTTCGGCAATGTCAGGGGTTACTAAAATCCAGACCGATGCCGGGATGCTTATTAAAACCATGAAAACAAGAAACGGTCCGAGCGGATGGTAGCGGAAACCCTCGATAATCCGTCCTCTGACCACATTCGCGACCGATCGTGTGATACCGCAGACCGGACATGGCACCCCGGTGAGCATTTTCGACGGGCAGTGCGGGGTGCTGATATCGCCGATAATGGGCACGCGGAAATGAAGAGGCGATGGGGAATGGGGGTCGGAAAGGATGAACCGCGCACCAAGGATGAACACAATCGCGCAAATGAGCATCACGATTGCGTTACTTTTACGAGGACTATAGGCGGTTTTGTCGCGCATGCCAATGGATTAAAGCTGGATTGAAGATAGCATTATGGGGATGCGATGCGCAAGGGGGGGACCGTGGCATGCGACTCCGGCGCATGAACGGCTAAGCGGCTTTTTCATACGCCGGAGTCGCATTTTACGGAGCTAAAAATCGGAAGAACCACCGGTTACGAGGGTCCCTCTTCCGAACTAAATTTCTTGCCTTGAAATCGTTCGGCTCTTAATAAGGACAATGATATCTCGAGCCGTAACGATTTCGGCATACTATTTATTTACCATATTTTTACTAATATGCAATATACTCTCGATAAAAAAATCGACCCTTAATCAATGATTTCGGGTCGAAAAGTGCGTATAGATACTATTAATAAAGGGATTACAGATCAATTTAATTCTATATAAATTTCCTATTTTTCCATGATTTATCGAATATATTCGGTTGTCATCCGAACATCCGCTTCTTGACGGTGATATTCATGTCGTCGATATCGTCCGGACTGTCGATTTCCCCCGGTACTATGACCCCAACCTCATGCGGTGTAAAGAGGTATATCGTATCAGTCACCTTCTGAAGCGAACCGTCGATGGCATAGGTGATACCGGAAAGGAAAAACCTCGCGTTATCTGCAATTTTCTTGTCGAGTCCATGAAAATTGACCAGAACCGCCCGTCCGGACTTAAGAAAATCCGCCGGGACCTGAGTGGCGTTAAGGCTCGTCGGAGTGACCACCGCGATCTGGGTCTGCGTGTCCCTTGGGAAATGAAGCACCTTTGGGGTCTTACCCGGCAGGATAATCCCGTCCTCCTCATTGTCGAGTTCATCCTCAGGGGGATACATCACTCCAAGCGAAATCAAAATCCGCTGCATGACTGATAATTTTGGTTCATTATCCTGCATAAAAAAGACTCCTCATACGGGAACTCCGTCCGGAATCACATTTCCAGAACCGGCTTAATCACATTTAGTATCATTTAAGCAGATGGAAATTGTTACAAAACCGTAAAATAAAAACAGGGAAATGAAATTAAAAATCAGGTTTCCTTGAATAATGCCCTTCCGATCCTCACCAGCGTCGCGCCCTCCTGGATCGCGACATGAAAATCCCTGCTCATTCCCATCGAGATTATGCGGAATATTTCCGGGTCGGGGGCGGTTTCCCTGCATGATTTAAAAATGATTTTCAATTCCCTGTAGAACGGCCTCGCGACTTCAGGATCCAGATCCCACGGTCCCATGCCCATGAATCCCTGCACCGATAAATGCGGGCAATTTGTCCAGATATGTTTCATTAAATGTGGAAGCTCATCTTTCCGGCATCCGGTTTTGGAGCTTTCGCCGGTCAGTTTGACTTCCACAAGAATTGGGAGAATGCGATCATCGTCCACGAGGCGTTTTTCAAGCGCGTCGGCGAGGGGTTTACGGTCGACAGTCTCTACGAGGTCGCAAATTTTCAGCGCATGATTGACCTTGTTCGTCTGAAGATGCCCGATCAAATGTACCTTTACTTCCGGAAATGCCGTGTGGATATCCGCCTGTGTGTTTGAATGATATTCCGATAATTTGACTTTCGCGTCCTGCACTCGATTTTCCCCGATGAGCGTAATTCCAGCTTTGATAAGTTCTTCTACCCCGTTTCGGTCCGTGTATTTCGCGGCTGCGAGGATTTTGATATCGGATGGATCGCGACCGGCATCGACAGCAGCCCTCTCGACCTCTTTCATCACTCGTTTTACATTTTCCGCGATGCTGCTCATTTTTCCCGACCTTTGACCTTAGGGCGCATTATGAAACTCCACGGAAGAGTTCCGCCGATGTCGCGCGGCTTATGCACATCAATTATTTTATCATGTCCATAGGCGCGGACGATGTCCCCCCATGACGACGCGATATTCCCCCGTGTCGATGCGTATTCAGAAAGGAGATCCGTTATCTTCCGATCCGAAATTGACAGCATGCCCTGAATAATCGATTCCCTCGGGCTTTCGGTCTCGATATCGATCCTCGGCAGATTTTTCAACGGCTCCGTAATACGTTTGATTTTCCGTTTCAGCCTGCGCTCATCCTGCATTGGCCGACGCTGGAACGGAGTCGATGCTTTCGGGACAAACGACGCGAGCCCCACTCCGAGCCGGCATTCGGGCCTGAGTTCGTGAAGGTTTGTGTCAATTACGAGTTGCTTTATGAATTCAGTCGTCGCGTCGAGATCGTTATCGGTTTCTTCATCGAATCCGGTAAGAAAATAAAGCTTCACGCGGTTGATTCCCGATTCGTACGCCCATCGAACCCTTTCGAAAACATCTTCATATGAGTAAACCTTATTGACTAATTCGCGGATTCCTGCACTCCCGTGCTCGGGCGCGAAAGTGACCGATTTCGACCCCGCATGTGATAGTGCTTCAAGAAGTTCACGCGACGTGGTCGATACTTTCAGGCTGCTTACACTGACGGTGTATTTTTCCGATGCCAGCGCATTCACGACATCGGTAATTTCCGGATGGTCGCTAACACGGCTTGAAATGAGCCCGACAGAGGCTTCGCCGGGTTTGAAAATCCGGGCATTTTTCAAAATGGAAGCCGACGATCTCTCCGGTCCGGCAGGATATATGTGGCTCAGAAGGCAGAATCGGCAATGGTCGGGACATCCGGCGCTGATTTCAATGAGATTTTTCGCGCCATAGACGCCATCGGGAGAAATAACCGGAGTGTAGGATTCAAAATCGTCGAGATTCGACACATATGCCTGCGCGATTACCTTTCCATTCCGGTTGGAAAATTCGCCGCGATTGTTCTCCCACAATTCCGGGACATAGATGCCTTCCCTCTGATCCCATAATTCATAAAGCGCCTGACGTCCTGATTCGAAACGGCTTCCGGTTAATAATGGATAGGCTTCCAGAATATCGTCGAGTGCCGACGCGAGATTGATTTCCGCATTACCGATAAAAATCGCATCGGCTATCAATGCCAGCGGTTCGGGATTCGCGGTCGGCGCGATTCCTCCGATCAAGATTAATGGTAGTGAGCCGCGATTTTTCCTGAGCACCGGAATTCCCGACGCATGGAGAGTTCTAACAAGGTGGAGGTAGTCGAGTTCAAATGAACATGAGATCGCGATAACATCCAGTGATTTAATTTCGAGATTTTCTTCGAGAGTTTTTGTCGGGTAACTCTTCCCGCCGTCATTTTCAAGACATATCCGGTGCGCGATTATTCCGGGATGCTGATGAATTATTCGGTGGATTATTTGAAAACCGAGGCTCGCGATACTGACAGGGTATGTATTCGGGTACATCACCCCGACATGTATCGGTTCCGGACCGGGATCGGAAGCGGGAAAGTATCGTATTTCTTTTTCCAGATCGGGCATGTCGATGGTTCAGAACAGGCTTGTCTGCTCGATTTCATTCGGACGGAATTTCCCGGCAGGCGGGATCGAACCAGGGAGGACTTCCCGGAGCATTTCGATAAACTCGTTCGCGTTTATCGGGGCGTTTCCAAGAGGATGATTGTTAAACACCACAAAAACCTCATCTGATTTGAGGACCAGCTTCTGTACTTTTTTCAGGATTCCCTCCAGTTCGCTTCTTTTATATTTATACCTGTATCGCTCCTCGGCGCCATCGTACCAGTTGTCTTTGTTGCGGCCATGCAACCTTACATAGGCCGGATTGCAGGTAAAAGTCGCGCCGCCGGGCGGAAGGCTTTCGATCTCCGGCCCATCGACAGTGCTCATCGAGATGCTCAGCGTTTTTAAAAATTCCAGCATATCCTTATCCCACCAGCTTTTATGCCTGAATTCGCAGACGAGTGGGATGTCCGGAAACATGTCTTTCAGCTTTTCGATATATTTCCGGGCATCGCCTGTGTTATGGAACGATTGCGGGAACTGGGCGAGATAGCAGACGAACTGCCCTGTATTTACAAGAGGCTTGACAGCTTCATCAAATGTCGCGACATCACCCGATCCAGCGTTCCTGGTATGGGTAAAAACTCCGTGCAGTTTCACTACGATTTTCATCTCGCCCCCGGTACGGTCGGGATATTTTTTAAACATATCCTTTGATGGAGGACGGTAGAAGGTCGAATTAATCTCAAGCGCATGAAACATGCCTGCGAATCGTTCCAGCATTGTCGATGATTTCGTGCCGGGCGGGTAAACCGGTCCGATCCATTCTTTGTAGTGAAATCCCGATGTGCCGACATAGACGGTCATTTTCAAATATTCTATCATGAAGTATATTCGGAAGTTTAATTTTTACCTTTCCGGGTGTTACAATCTGGGCGGTTTGAAAAATGATAAGAGAGAGTGAATTAAAACCATTAACATAAGCATGGAGGAAAATCCTATGGCACGGCTTTCATTTGAGACAGACGGCGAGAAAAAAATGTACGACAGAGGCAGGCAGGACAGCCTGCAGGAACTTTTCAAAGCCTGGCATCTCGACCTGAAGGAGCGCGGCGCGTTTCCGGATGAGAACCTGGAAGCGTTCGCGCAATGGGGGATGGATGTGCTGCTTCCCGCGATCAACAGGTATCGCGGCCAGGACGATCTTTTCGATCTCTTGAAGAATATTTGACAAGCGCGTAATACATGGGCGTCGATACCAGCCTGAACAGACTGAGATAGAATCAATACCTTGATAGACTTCCTCGTCATACTTGCACTGATAATCGCTCCCGCGGGAATCCTGTTCTACTACTTCTGGATTCGCGATCGCTGGGAGCACGAACCGCCGTTCCTTATATGGAAACTATTCGGATTAGGCGGCATCAGCATCATTCCCGCTGTAGTTCTTGATATCGCCTTCTTCGGACTTGAAAATAATCCGGAAACAATTTTCGACACATTTATGTTTGCGTTTATCGCCGCAGGATTGGTCGAAGAAACGTGCAAATTTACTTTTATCTATTTATTTACAAAGAGGAGCCGTCATTTCAACGAAGAATATGACGGTATCCTATATGCAGTTGCGGTAGGACTTGGTTTCGCTTTCTTTGAAAACATCCTCTATGTTGTGGGCGCGACAATGGATGAGTCGGGAGGATTGTCCATCGCGATCCTCAGGGCGTTCACCGCGGTTCCGATGCATGCGCTGGACGGCGTGATTCTCGGATATTTCATTGGACGGTCTCACTTCGAAAAAACCGCGATGGGAAGGCTCACTCAGAACCTGATGGGGCTCTGTATGGCAGTCCTCTTCCATGGGTTTTACGACTTCTTCGCCTTTTTAACAATGGTAATACCAGAGCAGGCAGGATGGTGCATTGTCGGCCTGATCTGGATCATGGTCGTGCAATGGGGGACCGCGTACAGGTTCATTCGTGCGGCGCAGATATCGTCGAAAGCAAGATGGGACGCGCTGAAGGAAGCTCAAGCTGCACCAATATCAGCGCCTGTCATCCCGACAAGAAAATTCTGCAGGCACTGCGGAAGCTCGATTAATTCAATAGCTAACTTCTGTCCAAATTGTGGAGGAGATATTCGTTAGATATAATTGATTTTATTAGAGTAATGGCGAATGGCAATGACATAATGACCGGACGCGCCGGAAAACTCCTGAGAGCGCTTGTCGGGATTTATATCGACACAGGCGATCCGGTTTCGAGCGCGGCTTTGAGTCTTGAACTCGACCAATCCGGCGAACATGTCCCCCCGTCGACCATCCGCCTCGACCTCTTCCAGCTCGAACGCGAAGGGTATCTCACCAAACCGCACGCATCGGGGGGACGGATCCCCACCTCGCGCGCGTACGGCGAATATGTCAACTCGCTGGATAAGGAAAAAGAGGCCGCAATCGAATCGGGATTGTCGGAGAAAATCGTCATCGCCGCACGGGCGCTATCCGGCGAACTACGGCGTTTACTTGAATATGCAGGCGAGGTCCTCGCTGAAGAATCGGGCTGCATGGGATTCGTGACCAGTCCATCGCTTGCCGATGGGAGAATCCAGCGATTCAAACTCGACCCGATTGAATCCAACGTGATCCTGATCCGCCTCGAATTAATAAGCGGACTGAGTTACCACCATCTCGTGAACCTTTCTGTGCCTGTCGGTAATTTCAAACTCGCAGCACTCGCGGAACTTCTAACCGAAAGGTTGTCCGGACGAAAATTAAACGAAACGAGCGAAGCAGAACTTGCTGCATTAGTGAATCACGCGGCGCAGTGGGGTCGCGGATACGACCTGTTCATCCATCCGCTTCACGATTTAATAACCGATGCGCGTCTCGGCGAAGGTCCTATAACGGTCCTTCACGGGGCTGCCGGATTATTGCGCGCAAGCGGCGAAAACCCGGACACACTCGCGAGAGCGGTCGCATTTCTCGATGATCGCGAGATG
>JAPKYR010000211.1 GCA_026394215.1 bacterium | reverse complement strand
GAAAACAACATGGCGTGGAAAGCTGCAGGCCTTAATGGTTTGTTTTCAAGGGGGCAGATCGGGGGAATTTCGGGTAATGTCAGGTTCGGAGACGGTTTGAGCATTCAGCAGCATCCGGAATTGTGGGGCGGAATTACAATCGAACTCCTTGACCCATCTGGGCCGGGAATCGACGATAATCCCGGGTATATGAAATCTATCGATATCGTCGGGGTCGAGGACGGGAGTTACATTTTCCCGGATCTACCAAGTGGAAGTGTGACGATTCGGGCCGTGGCGGACGGCTGGGCGAGCGAGCCGGTGACGGTAAATCTTACCGGCAATTTCACGTATGTCGATAATGTGGATTTAATTCTGAATTTGGAGTAGGGGGAGAAGGTTACTGCAAATCCCGGATAGCAGCTACCCTGCGCTAACGCTCCGGGCTAGCTGCTACCGGGATTTGCTGGATATTTCGCATATAAATAATCCATAAACCCATACTATTAATTGTGATTATGACCCCAGACACAAAAACTAACCAACACCCCAACCGACGTATCGAGAAACTACCTTCCGGACTGACTGTTACCCTTCTGGAAATTCATGAATATCCGGTCGTACTGATCGATATGTGGATACGCGCAGGAAGCCGCGACGAGACTCCACCCGAGTACGGCATGTCGCACTTCCTTGAACACATGATCTTCGACGGGAATAAAAAATATTCCAAGGATGAACATAAAAGGACGATGTTCAGGCTCGGTGGAGAGGAAAACGCGGGCACAATGGAGGATCTCACAACCTATTACATAGTTGTCCCGTCGGAGCATTTTTCAAAAGGGCTTGAGCTTCATCACGCGATGGTTACGTCGCCCCTTCTTGAGGAAAGCGAATTTACCCGCGAGCGCGATGTTGTCATGGAAGAGATAAAAATGTACGAGGATGATCCCGGCGACACTGTCAGGGAGAAATCCATGTGCGCGCTTTTTTCATCGCTTGGATACAACCACCCGGTCCTTGGCACGGTCGATTCTCTAAGCAATATGAATCCCGGTATGATGCGCGACTATTTCACGAAGCATTATTCGCCGGAAAATATGATGCTTGTTATTATCGGGGATTTCGATTCGAAAAAAATCCTACCGGAGATTTCCAGCCTATATGCGGATTTCCAGAGAGAAAATCAGGAGAGGCCGATTGAATTTAAATCGGAATCAATAAAAGAGAAAAAAATAATCAGGCTGAAAAGAGATATCGACGCGACATATCTCACGATTAATTTCGCCGCACCACCGTTCAGGAATTATGAGACATATGCGCTCGATGTCCTGATGGAAGCCCTTGGTGGGGCGCGATCCGCAAGGCTGAAGGCGCGGCTTTTCGAGGAATTGAACCTCGTCACGAATATAGCAGCCTGGAATAATTCGTATATGGACGCGAGCAAACTTGCGGTCGACGCTGAATTGAAGGATTCGAGGAATCTGCCCGAAGTCCTGGACGAAATTTTCCGGATTCTTAATGATGTCGCCGAGTCCGGATTGTCCGATGATGAACTCGAAAGCGCGAAGACGAGGCTGATCGCCGATAAAGTATTCGGGAATGAAACTCATCTCGGGATTAATTTTAATTTCGGGACGAACATGATGATCGGCAGCCTTGAAATCGCCGACAATCTTATTCACAGGACCGCAAGCGTCACAGGGGATCAGGTTCTCGATGTAGCAAGGCGGTACCTTCGTCCGGAAAATATGTCGCTCGGCATAAATCAGCCCGAGATAGATCCGGAGATTGATCTTCCGCTGGAAAATTTCAAACCCCGTTATTATTCCCCAATCGAACTCGATATCCCCCACGGCGAGATTACATCCCATATTGAACCTGAAGCGAAAAATTCCGGGCTGACGAGCGATGTTGTTCGCGAGACGCTTCCGAACGGCGTTGTCTGGCTTTACAAATGTAACCCCGTCAATCCCGCTGTCGCATTTCAGGTATATGTGCGACATGGTCTCGCGCTCGAGAACTGGGAGACCAACGGCATTTCAGAGGTCATGCAGCGTGCGCTCCGGAAAGGCACCATATCAAAAAGTGCAAAAGATTTGAACCTTGCCATCGACGCGCTTGGAATCCGCATTAATGCAGATACGCAGAGGGATTACCTCACGGTTAATGGACTGTCATTATCCCGCGATTTCAGAAAGGGCTTTGGGTTGCTTGCGGAAATTGTTAATGAGCCGTCATTTCCGGATTCCGAAGTAGAGAAGGTCGTCAATGAAGTACTTGGCGTGCTGACAACCGAGGAAGATGATACCGATCTTGTCTCCTCGAAATGTCTGCGGCTTGAGCTTTTCGGGCAGGATCATCCGTACGGAAGGCCGACATCGGGACGAACCGATTCTGTCGCATTAATTACCGCTGAAAATCTCGGGCAATTTCACAGGAATGTATATTCGCCGGAAAATCTGGTTGTCTCAATTTCAGGAGATATTTCCGAAGATGAAGCGAGGGAAATGGTCGTAAATCATTTCGGGTCATTAACGGGAAATGGCTCAATGATCCCAGATCAACCAATCCCTGATGCTCCGACTGAAGAAAAAATGGTGATAATCAAACGTGACAAGAGCCAGGTGAAGATTTTTCTCGGACGGCTCGGTCCATCATTGTTCGATCCTGAATATCCGGCGATAAAGGTCATGAACACAATTCTCGGCGGGACATCGTATTCGAGATTGTTTAATGTCCTCAGAGACGCGCACGGACTTGCGTACAGCACCTATTCGTGGCTAATCGCGGGGATGCATCCGGGGCTTTTCGCGTCGTTCATCGGGACGTCGCCGGAGAATTTCACAAAATCGATCGAGGGAATCAAGAACGAATATCGCAGGCTCCTGAACGAGAGACCTTCGACCGACGAACTTGAAAGCGCCATAAATTCGCTCAGAGGAGCGCAGTTGATACGGGACATCGGAAACCGCAGTATCGCATCGCGGCATGCACGAAACGAGGCGATGGGGCTTCCGTACGATTTCGACATCCGGCTTCTGGATGAATACCGGAAGGTGACGGTGGAAGATATAGTCCGGGTCGCCGGGAAGTACTGTAATCCCGAGGGTCTGATTATCACAGCATGCGGGCAGGTCCTCACCCCCGGAACCCCTCTCCATAAATGGAGAGGGGGAGAGTGTTTTCAATCTCGAACCTTCCCCGATTTCTTGGTACAATATGAGTGAAATGATCGGGAATATCGGATAGTATTTAAGTTACAAAGATGTAAGGGTTTAATATAAGTATGGGAAAATCCGGAAGCAAACCTAAGACAATCGACCGGTTCGTCGGATGCATGCTGGGACTCGCGTGCGGCGACGCTCTTGGCGCGCCGGTCGAGGAATGGTCTGCCGATGCAATCCGGACAAGCCTCGGATTTGTGCGGGATTTCCAAACCACCATCCTCGGGCGCGGAATCGTCACCGACGACACGCAGATGGCGATCCTTCTCGCCCAGAGCATTATTCAGAACGAACATTTCGACCCCGGACATTTCGCGTATATGATCGGCGACTGGATGCGGCGCATCGATGAGGGCGAGGAATCGGGGCGAGGCGTCGGACAAAGCGTCAGCCTCGCAGCCCGGAGATTGTATAAGGGAACCTACTGGAAACGGAGCGGGGAGTTTTCCGCCGGGAATTCGTCGGCGTCAAGGGTGCCTCCCCTTGCCCTGTTTCACTGCAAGTGCCCTGAGGAAACTCTCCTTCGCGACGCGGCGGATTCATCCATCCCGACACATATAGATCCCCTTGCGATCGCGGCTACGCAGGTGTTTGCCGCGGCGATCCAGCGTCTTGTTGTCGCGGATCATGAAAATTTCGATCCTATCGAATTTGTTACCGGGCTTGCGGATGTCGCGCGACCGCTGAATCAACGAGTCGCGCATGTTATAGAAGACCTTGCCCAGCGGCTTGAAGGCCGGCGGATCGAGGATATCAGCTTCCTTGTACCGCCCGGGCCGAGGGAAATCACGCATTTCGACAGGGGTGTTTTTCTCGAAGAGGATGTCAGGGAACTGGTCGCGATGGGTACCGGGCGTTTTATCCTCCAGACACTTCCGGCGGCGTTATTCGCGTTCCTTGTCCATCCCCATGATTTCGAATCGTCGGTGTTAAGCACCGTCAACGCGGTCGGCGACGCGGACACAATCACCTGTATGACCGGTGCGCTGTCCGGGACGTTCAACGGTGCGCAGTCGATTCCGATCCGATGGCTCAATGAACTTGAAATGAAAGATCACTGCATCAACCTGGCAAATATGCTGTATGACCTTGCCACAGAGGGACATACGAAAAAGTATTTCGAAAGCTGGCGTATCGCGGAGTAGGGAATCGGGTTGAAGTATTAAAAAGGGAACACTGACTTTTGTTACAATTTATAATTGCGAGATGTTATAATTAGTATAACTGATTCGGAGGTGGATTATGAGAACGTACATATTGATCTGTCTTGTCGCAATCCTTCTATTCGGATGCGCGCATGATCCTGCCACGCCGGGAGTATCGGACAATCCTTCTGCCAATTCCGGGGATTTGCAGACCACGGTGGGTGGCGATATATCCTTCCACGACCCGCACAAATTGTGGGCGGCGGGGAATCTGTATATCGATGCAGACCATGACAAGGTCGAACTGGTCTCGTTAAGATTCGGGGGAATACACTTGAATGTCCTCAAATTTTTCGAGGAATCCTGCGACGATTGTTTGATGATCACAGGCGCGAGTAAAAACGGTGATGGCACTTATAACCTTTCAATCAGAATCACTCATCCGTTCCCAAATCATAAGGAACTGACAGTCTTCGATCCGAAGCTGATATTGATGTTCCAGGGATCGCATGAAATTCCTGCTGGCCCGGCATACATGCCACTAAATGACTATGTTTTATCCTGGCGTTTGATGGGTGATCCTGAAATACTGAATCCTGACGGGTTCACCTATTTCTGGAGTCCCTGGTACGATTCCGGCTATCCCAATCCGATTTTCAATTATTGGGAGGGGAAGTACGCGTTTGGGGGAATTCCTACGGCAAATATCAATGGCTATCTGGATTATTACTCAAATGAGGATCGCCACATGCTCGAAAGCGGAGCGAGTGTTGAGAAAACATTCCATCTCTCTCTGCCCAGCGGACCAATCGTCGCTGGGTACGCTCTTGACGTTTGCTGGGAACCTCCGACAGTCATGCCGGTACTTAATCCGGCAGATGATTTTCCGATCACAGCCAACCAGCCTGAGTTATTCAGATTTCAAGTCATTTACAACGACGGAAATCCAATAACAGACTGGTATTGCTGCAACATGGGTACACCTACTGTTCATGAAGGTAGAGTTGAGCTTGATTTATGGTACCAGCTTCCCGATGCATCTAATTCACGCCAAGTAGGAGCCTGGAGCGAGTATTTTGACCTTTGCAAAGCAGGGGTAGCCACAGCCGACTGCGATTCTCCTGATCCTGAACACATACGTTGTACATGCGGTGGAATATTATGTGGGCCCCCAAACGGAGTGTACCAAATTCTTGCATGCGAATTTCACGAAATTTTCGGACCCTTAAAACCAGCGAGTTACCCTTCATTTGATGTTTTCGAGGTGGAACTCGCGTGTCAATGAAATACGATAAGAAATAAAAATCGCGACAAATAGAAACCGGGTCTGCTCAGGACCCGGTTTTTGCTGCATTTATGTTGCGATGGACAGTGTGGCAATCTGGAAAACTGCTTGGGTCACGCTTGTTGGCGGGCGCCTATAAGCTCTTCCCTTTGCCAAAGTCGAGATATCGGGAGACAAATACTAAAATAACTCCCGCAACCTCAACAAAAGTATACCTGACATCCTGCCCCCTCACAAGGGTCTTAATCAATTTTTATCTAAATAATATAGTTTTATTTATCGACCGATTTTCTGCCATATCCACCCACCTACGCAATTTTTTCCGAAAAAATCAGGTTAAGCTGTAAATGTAATTCTAGCCCTTCTCGTCTACACTGCGCTCGCCGTCTTCCTCGATATCCTTCGCGGTCATAGTCTTCTCGCCGGCTTCGCCGTTGCCGCCCGATGCCGCGATTCGCTTAGCAGCGTTTTTCCTTCGCTCATCCTGCTTCGCGCGCTCCTCCTCCGAAAGCGGCTTCAACACGGTGTACATCGCGTCCTTGCCGTACTTGAAACTGACCTGGCTGCGCCTGTTGATTTCTTCAAGCCTGTCGAATGTCATCCGCCCGATATCATCCGTGTTCTCATCAAGCACATGGCAGAAAATATCGACAAGGTCCTCGTCGAACTGCGTCCCCGCATTTTTCAGCAGTTCCTTCTTAGCGACTCCTACCGGGAGCCCCTTCCTGTATGGACGATCCGACGTCATCGCGTCGAACGCGTCCGCGATAGCGAGTATCCGGCCCAGCAAGGGAATTTTCTCGCCGGAGATACCAAGGTACCCGCGGCCATCCATGCGCTCGTGATGCATCACAAGCCCTTCATAGGCAGGTCCGAGGAATTTGATCGGTTTCAGAATTTCCGCGGATTTTCTCAGGTGATCCTTCATCTCCTGGAATTCATGCTCGTCGAGACGTCCCGGCTTGCCGAGAATAAGCTCGCTGACCCCGATTTTCCCGATATCATGCAGGATTCCCGCGCGCTCGACATAATTCAAAGTCTGGCTGTCGAAACCAAGCGCCTTGCCAAGCTCCACCGCGAACAACGCCACACGCTCAGAGTGGCCGATTGTGTACTTGTCCTTCGCGTCGATTGCCGACGACAGCGCGCGAATTGTTTCCGTATAACCGTGCCCCATCTCCTCATATAATTTTCGGTTTTCCAGATTCGCCGCCGCCTGGTGGACGACAATCTCGAGAACCTTCACGCGGTCAAGGTCGATTTTTTCTTCGTCATCCAGATAAATATCCACATAACCAAGAATTCCCTTCGGACTTTTCAGCGGGACAGAAAAAAGTACGCCGCGGGTCAGCTCTTCATCATCATAAATTCTCACGGAAAGCGGGCTTGGGAAATCCGACAGGAGCGGACGCTGGTATATCTGATCGAGATCCATGATTCTTTCGGCGATTATTCCCTTCTGACGCCCACGGTTGAAAATCCCCTCAATATATGGACCTCCCTGATAAAACTCAATAAACAGGTTGTCGGGATCGACAAAAATTACTCCGTGTTCGCAATCGGGATAAATCTCCTTGATCTGCTCCTCCATCAAATCCAGAACCGCCTCGCTGCTCTGCGCTTCGAGTATCTGCTCGCTCGCTTCGTGAATGGTTTCAAGTTCCTGGATTCGATCCTTTGCCGTTGTAAATAAACGGGCATTTTCGAGCGCGATCCCCGCCTGGTTGGCGACAACTTCGAGAATGTCGAGATCGTCATTGGTGAATTCTTCATGGCTCGATTTATTGTTTACATTCAGCACGCCAAGAACGGCGCTGTCCCTTCCCTTAACCGGTACGCAAATCAGGGAATTTGTATCGTAACGTTGAGCTTTCTTTCCGTTGCTGCTCTTATTACCGAACCTTGGATCATTTTCTATATCGCGGATGAAAATACTCTCACCCTTTGATGCCACCGTGCCTGAAATGCCCTGCCCGACCTTAACTCTCGCGGCTTGAAGGACTTCATCGGGAAGTCCGATCGCACTCCTGATCCGCATTACATCGGTGCCCAGCTCAATGATCATGAGACTCGCTTTTTCCGCGCCGAAAATCGCCGCCGCTTCCTCAACGACAATCCCAAACAACTGGTCAAGGTCGAGTACCGAGCTGATACTCTGCGTCACCTTCAAAAGCGTGCGCAGATTCTTAACCTTACGAGTGACCTGTGAGGTTAAAGAAGTTAAAAGGTCATTATCGAGAAAATCGCCGGTTGATTCCATATTGTCTCATCCCGCTAAATCCATACTAAGCCGCCCCCTGCTGAATTAGATTCCATACCGAAGCCCACAAATATGCCCCCCGATGGTGCGGGTCAATTATTAATGATATCGCCGCGACCATCGTTCCATACAGATACTAAGCCGTGATCTTCGCGACCCGGCCACAATCTACCATGGTAACATTGGCTGCCATATGAGTCAATTATCCTCGAATACTAATTATACTGTATCTGGAGGTTCAGCAAGGCCGGACTGGCAGTTCCTTCTTCTAAAAGTCCCGATAGAAGCCGGAATTCACGTTCCGAACTAATCGATCCCGGTCGGGCCAAAAGGATTCCTGTTATTCGACCTCCCACACTTCAACATAATCCACCTGCCAGCCGGGAAGGTTATTTGAGGATGTATCCGACGATAGAGAATGGAAAGCCAGTGTATGCGTTCCACCATCGCTCCAGTCTGTGCCAAGATAAAATGTGCTGCTCTCGAATCCAACTGTGTACCCGACAAAATATCCATGAGCCCATGTCCCACTTCCATCAGAATAAAGAAAACCATACGACGGGTCGATAATCTGTCCATCGAGCGTCACCCATTGGCCGTCGTACGGGGCTGTGCCTCCGCCGCTTTCGGTGCCAAGCTGGTGAATTATCTTCATTCGAGTCTCTCCGCCCCCCGATGGGAACGCTACATCGACACTTGTGGTTTTTTCGTTCGGAATAGTCAGATGCTCCGCGTAATATCCGTCGGCGCCGACATTAGTCATATAACTACTGGCTGTCACGATGTGCCAGAAATCCTGATACGCGCCGTCCGCTATCCCCCCTGTGTACACCCAGTCACCGGTATCGGTATCGAAATGGTCCTTGAAAAATGCTTCCGGATTTATCGCGGCAACGGTAACTTCCAGGTAGCCGAAAGTCGCGCTAAACGGCGGATCGGCTGCATCGAAAACCTTCACCCAGACTTCAAACGTCCCGTCAGCCGGGAAATACAGGTCAACTTCGCCATCGTTCAGGGGGTCGCCGGCCTCATCATAGACCGGGGGATTTCCGCTCTCTTCGACACTCCACATCACCGAACCGATGCCATCGGGATCCGTCGCGGTTACCGTATATGTCCACGGGCCAAGCAGATTCACAGAAGTCGGACCGATAATCTCCGTAACTTCAGGCGGTGCATTATCAACAATCATCAGATCGGAAATATCCCATCCTGCGTAGTAGCTGGTATAACTATCCGAATTGAAATGGAATGCGACTTCAAAAGTATTTCCGGGAGAAAATCCGGTGAGCTGATAATAGTCCGTTTCAAAAGCTGGATAACCAGGATTGGTTTCATAAAGATCTGTGGCGGCATTCAACCAGACGCCGCCGTTTATCCGGTATAATATCCGGCACTTGTCGTAATATTCGGTTTCCCATCGATGAGTCAGCGCCATCATAAGAGTATCTGCATCTCCGGCAGGGATAATCGGGCTGATCAGCGTTGTGTCCATATAATCGGTATATTGGCCTGTTGACGATTTACTGGTCGACCAGTGGTCGGTCTGAACATTCCATTCAAGAGGCGGACTTGGGCTGTGTATTCCAAACAGGCCGTTTGCAATCGTCCATAATGCCTTTGTGCTCGTATCCATCGGGTCGACATACGGAAGCGCGACCGGCTCAACCGTTATAACATTGGAATCGGTGTAATCCAGCGCAGTATCGGTGACCCGGCATTGTACAGTGTATGTGCTCGTCCCGACGAAAGTGTATTTTCCTTTTTTATTTGTGATTGAACCATCCTCGTCATCCATGAAGACGCCGTCGCCGTTGAAATCCCATTGCACAGTCAGGTTCGGACCGTCCTGAAGATCGGACATGCTCGACAGCGTGTACTCCAGTTGAATCCCATCGGAATACATCGAAGGACCGGAAATCTCCCCGATTGTCGGCGGTGAATTGCCGGGGAGTTCAAGCGTAACGAGATTGTACGCGGACAATGTCGCGCCGCCGGGATATATTCCCGCTCCCGGAATAAACGGCGCGTATGATGTCGGGCTGGCCGATTCAACCGTAACCAGAACATCCTGGAACGTATCGGTCGGGGTGACGTCCTGGATTTCAATTTTCCAGATCGACGAGGTTTCATTCGTCGATCCGACAACTGCCCCAATATCGAAAACACTCAGAGGTCCGGTCCACAACGTCGGCGACTCAATCACGAAATCGCCGATCTCGGCTTCGACCCCGCCCGGATTCTCCATCGCCTGCCAGTCGAAAACGTCGATATTCAGAACCAGATCTCCGCCAGATTGTACCGATGTATAATATGCGGTACTCGACGGATCCATCTCTATGCTGATTTTATAAATTTCCGGGCTGTTGGCATTAAGCGGGAAAGCATCCACCGGCGCAGGCGTAGTATATGGCGGTGTTGGAACCTCAAATGATGTCAGCACAGCATAGGAAAACTTGTAAACAGGGGTTCCGCCAGCCATCTCGAACTGGATAATATGCCGTCTGGACAACGTATTCGGGTCTCCGGTCGCGGTTTGTGTCGACCATGTGCCCCTGGTTGTTATATCCGGCTCAAATGGATCGTCTGCCCCGAGATCATCGGAATAATATTTAAACCCATTCAGTGTTGCTTTCGGATTCCCGTTCGCGATCCACGGCTGCACATATCCGAACAGTTTCGGTGTGAGGAATTCCGTCGCATTCCACCATCGCGTATATCCGTCGGCGTTAATAAGGCGTGTCTCCGTCGGCTTGGGGAATTGAATCCCATAGTCGAAATCAGAAAGGCTGGTCCCCTTGTCCCCCATGAAAACCAGCCTGAGATCGAATGTTCGAAGGTCCGTGCCGGGATATGGATGCGTCAGGTTTATGTCCAGGTTAAGTAACCCGTTCGGAACGTCCGATTCGGCTGGATGAAATACGAGACCGAAATTACTCGGATTTCCGGCAGGCGGTTGAAGCAACAGTACCAGGTTCAGCTGGAACTGCGGTCCGCGCAACGGAATGACATCGAATTCCTGAGTCGCCGGATCGAACTCGATATCGTACAATCCGATGCACAGATCGTTGATCGCCGAAGTATCGGACGATACCTGCTGAACAGGTTCCGGCGCGACTGGAGACTCCCCGCCTTTTGTGCATCCGATTACACAAAGGAGAATAACCATTACCCCGCACAGGCAAAAATAATTACGATTCATATTCAGCCTCCCTGGACCAAGGTTGTTGAGATATATTTATTATTAATAAATATTGTTAAATCAACTGGCTGTGTTTGTTCCATCAGTCTCACTTGCCAATGAGACCGCGTGCAGCTCGTTCGAACCGTCCGGTTGATAGGTCCATTCAATTTTTATGTTTAAATAACTGGTAACATTTTCATTCGATTCAACATCCCTGATTTTCAATTTCCCGTAGCATTTCTCGCCGGTCAGGACCCACAAGGTATGTCCGTTATAAATCGCGACCCTTGCAGGCGTATCGCCCTGTGGTCTTTTCCATTGGTCCGATCCCAAATCCGGCGCCGCCGGTTCATAGAGAAGCGAATTGGCCATCCCGTCATGAAGCTCGACTCCGAGAGCGGGATTGCCAGAGATAAAAGTCCGGTCAAGATAAATATCTCCACGCGCTTTGCCTTCTTCGCCGAATACAAGCTCTCCCGCCGAGAAATCGAAATACGCTCCCGGCGTGTCGGGATCATCGAAAGCCGGGAGGATAATCTCGCTGTGAGGAAGCCCCACAGGCCATTCCTCTTCTTTGCATACGATAGAGAAGACATTAAAAATCAGTAGAATCGCTGTCAGAGTTGTATAAGATGATAGATGCAAACCGCTACCCCTTAAGGAAAATTCTGGAAAATATAACATTAAATTTATAGAAGGCAGGTATATGGTCAACAACCCAAATACCCGCCTGATTCTGATTATAACACAGCACCCGGCAGGTTTTTACCATTTTTTATCTTATAGCGGAATTTAAATTCCGACAAAATTACCTATTCAGGCATTGATTTCCGGTGATTTGTGTCGTAAATTCTATTTAGGAAGATTATTTGCGGATCGCCATATTATAGTTTTGGGACTTCAGGACACTTTCTCCGAATGTTAATCATTCGTCCTTATAACTTCGGGTAACAACCTGGACGGAGGGAGTAAAATGACAGTTCCGACTAACACAGAGAGCGCGAACCGTGAAAGTCACATGTACACCAGTCCGAGCATTCATGAGAAGCTGGAGAGCACTAATAACAAAATTTTGTATCTGATTAAGAAGGTTAACCAGCTTTCAAAATCCAGCATTGGTTCAGGAACGGTCGATGATCCCGATCGTCTGAAAAACCTTGCCAGAAAATTGTCCAAGGTTGGTTTGTCTGTCGAATATACCGACGGACACGGGTGCATCAAGCTGCGCGCAGATGATAACCGCGGGCTCGATAATTTGAAAAGGCTGAACACGATCTTCAAGATCGAAGAAGTTGAAAGTTTTATCGAAAATGTCGTGTCCTGATATATTCCAGCCTTTACCTTATCCCCTACCCTTCTCCCTCATCATCGGGGGATTTTTTTTGCCCGTAATACTCCCGTGAAAAATTCGTCAGAACCACTCCCAGTGTGAAAATCCAAATCAAAATCCATGGCCAGGGTGAAAATATCCTGCCCGATAACCCGAGAATCCCATTAAGAAGAAAAAACAGCCCGATCGAGAGGTAAAAAAGAACTGCTGCACGGACGCTCCTTAGTTTCCCGAACCCGAACGCCAGAATCCCGAGAATCGCGACACAGGCAAGATAAATTGTCGCGAGAATCGTAATCGCGCCCGGAATTAACGCAAAATCTCCCTTCATGGCAAACCACCAGATCAGCCCGATGAACGAAATAAAATCAAGTACGCTCAGAAGGGAAATAGTGAGCGCGCTCGTCCATCGCGACGGGAATCCGTTTCTTATATGCCCGAGCATCTCCCTGAAAGCAAGCATGGGGGGAATGATAGCACAATTGACATGCACCCCAACCCTTTGTATTCTTCATAGTCCTGATCCCTTATAAAAAGAGGACCCCGACCATGGCACAGGTGACAATTATTGTCGGAAGCCCAACAGATCGACCCGTAATCGATCCAGCACTCGAAATTCTCAGGAATTTCAAAATCGAATTTGAATTGAAAGTATCGAGCGCGCATCGCGACCCGGAACGTACCGCATCGATTGTGAAAGAAGCTGAGGAAAAAGGCACACGCGTATTTATTGCGGCGGCTGGGATGGCGGCGCATCTAGCTGGTCTGGTCGCTGCGCACACTACACGCCCGGTCATTGGAATTCCGGTTTCGAGCGGACCGCTGAAGGGTCAGGATAGTTTGTTATCGACAATGATGATGCCAGCGGGGGTGCCGGTCGCGACGGTAGCGGTGGACGGCGGGAAAAATGCGGCATGGCTGGCGATAGAAATCCTCGCGCTTATTCCCGAATTTGCGCATCTGCAGAAGGAATTAGCATCAGAGCGGATCAGAATGCGCGAGCAACTTAAAGATGCTGAAAAGAAATGGGTCGAGGAGTTAAAGAAGTAGAATGAACACGGGTCGAACTCATCCCGGAACTATTGAAAAAAACTGAATTCCTTAAAAATATGTAGGACAAACTTTCCAGTCTGTTATTCCAGCCTGTTACTGAAACCACGATGAATAGTGACAGACAAGAATGTCCGTCCTACATGATTTTGAGAAATTTCGGTTTTTTAACAGCCCAGTTCCGGTTTACAATCCAAAAAATCCAAGGATCGCCATAAGGATATCAAGTTTTCCGGAACCGAGCCCGGACATTTCAAGGGAAAACGCCACAGTCTGATAGGTTCCCGTATCCTGCGTGACCATTACTCCATATTCCGGACTGTCGTTCGAAAGCGCAAGAACTCCATTACCTGTCGCAGTAAGCCAGTCAGGATAATACATATAACCCCAGTAGTCGGTTGATATTCCGTCCATGATCGAGCCGGGTTCTCCAACCAGGAGATTTACATCGTCCACTTCGCCGTTGGAGATCGCATCGACGCCGAACAACGGTCCGAAATCCGGTCCGCCATTATCAGGATTATTAAACCATGTATCTCCTGATTCCATATAGACCTTCCCGCCAGCGTTCAGATAATTCTGAATCGCGTCGTAATCCGCCTGGGTCGGCCAGACATACCAGTATTCATCGTACATGCCAAACGTAAGAAACACCGCGTCATAATTTTCCATCTGGCAGTCCGCGATACTCATGTAATCGATAAGATCGGCCTGGTATCCTAGAATCTGCAAATTGTATTGAATATCATAGCCCGAATAATACGGGCTCTGGTCGATTATAAGAATCGACTTATCGCTCCCCCCGGCTTCCGCGAATGCATACAAAAATTCGTCCCAGTGCGTATCGGCGAATCCGAGATATTCATCGCTTGTGTATTCATCGATATATCCCTGATATTCATTGTTAATATTATACGGGAACCATATTTTCCATCCCGACGCCTGCTCCGGCACGCCATCGTTGTGCCTGTCGAGTATTATCGCTTCATCTATGGCATCCAGAAGGTCCTGGGCGCTTGTAATTACTTCCGAAGGCAGGGTCGAAGTCTGCGTAACTTCATAGGCGAATTGCCCGATATCGCTTTCGGAACCTCCCCAGTATGATGTCGCGGCCCGGCAGGCCGTCAACTCGGGTTTGTAATCGGAAAGGCACCCGATCAGATCGTCGGCAAATGTGTTCAACGCAGGTACGGCAGTATCCTCAAGCACCGATGTAAAACTTGCCGCCTGAGTCACATCGCTTGCCGGGTAATGATAAGGGTGCGGATATGTGTAAGAATCGTAGTAGGCTTGAACAATATCGGACGCGAGTTGCTCAGGAGGCTCGGTCTCAAGATTATCTCTCAATGTCATGAACGGAGGCCCGTAATCCCATCCCGGACCCGGTTCGGTGTTTTCGCTGGCGACAACTATATCGGTCACATTTCTAAGCACATAGCCGGTTTCGATCCATCCAAGCAGGCAGACGTCGAACCCGATTATATCGATTTTATCGACCAGATCCTGAGCGGCAAGCGCGTTTTCGCACGCCGACCTGATTCCCCATAAACTCAATCCGCCGCAGACATTCCGGAACGTGAACGGTTGGGCCCCATCGACGAAAATCCCCGCGCCGTGATCCCACAGATCAAGAATGTAATGATGCGAGGGATATCTCTCCATTCCCCAGAGCAGGAACTTTTCCAGTGTCTGAGGATCGGCCATATTAAGTCCGCCCGGTGGGATCAGCGACATGCCCTCGGGAATTATATTGCTAACCATGACGTCGTTATATCCGTTCGGGTCATGCTCTACCTTCACTACTTTGTCCTGCTCGGTGTCCTTGTCCCACAAAACGATAATATTCATTTTATCCTGAAGCGACCACGACATTTCCATCTCGTTGATATCCTCATCGTCGGGAAGCCCGCCTTCAAGCATGTATACAAACATGGTCCATTCCGCTACTTCTGGCGGAGGCGGCGTTTCTTTTATGGAAATCGATGTCTGGTTATAGGTTGAGACCCCGGAACTGGTCGCGGTGATCCAGAATGATTTCAAGCCGGCTTCTATCCCCGGAGGGCATGTAATTTCGGGCAGGACCCATATCCCGTCGGGATCCATCGCGAGCTGAGTTTCCAAGCTTCCCCCGATCGATGTGAGATCGACCGAGACACTGGCAATATCATTCTGCCAGTCCTGGACATAAGTTGAAAGGCAGGTAGTATCTTCTCCATTATTGAAAATGCTCCCGCTGCTCCACTCGATATCCTTGACTACTACTGGCTCAGGCTCATTTGACGGGTAACTCGCGTCGATAAGGAACCGAAGTTCGCCGAATTTCGAGCCCGCAGGACGTTCGAAGACCATCATCCGGAACCCCGACGAGTACTCGCCCCATGCATTCTGTCCCTGGCCCGACTGGAAAATATAGAACGGATTTCGCGGGGTAAGATCATCCACCGGCGCGAACTGTTCCGTATATGAATCAGCCCCGGATTTAAGAAGCATCCCGCCAATCTCCGTGAAAGTAACCCTGAGATCGTACACAACTATCGGATAAGGATTTGTAAGCGTCACCTTCAATGTCCACACTTCATCCACCTTACTTATTATTTCAACCTTGAAACAAGAATCGCAGAATGGCGGAAGGAGGACGTTTATCACGCTGAAATGCGCATCGGCTGTTCGATCCGGCTCGATTGTCACACCGCCGAACTCATCGATAAGAATCCGTCCGCTACCGAGGATCAGTCGCGAAGAACCGGATGAATCGGTTGGAAAATTATCGGTTGCAGCCGCAATATCCGGGAATCCAACGACGGAATTCGCGTCTGGTGTGACCGGGGAATTCCCGCCTCCGCATCCGGCGATAATCGACGTACCGAGAATAAAAACAATGGTTAAGAAAAAGGTGGCTTTATTCATATCCCATCTCCAATGGATGAATGCAATGATTTAATTATCTCATAAAAAAGGAGGATATTGATAGAAAAAACATGAATGATTGACAACATTACAATATGGGTAACATGTTCTATCGAAGGCTCGAACGTCAGTGAGTGGTATAGTAGCAAATTAAGCACTCGCTGACGCTCGTGCCTCCGATACATCACGCCTTTTATTTTTCTATCTTTTTAGCTTAACAGATATATAACCGAAAAATTCCTCTTCGCCCTGGATATGCAAATCGATATCGACCACATACAATGGCGCCGAAAATTCGATCTCCATGCCCTCAAGACGCACCGCATCTTTCCTTGTGGTCACAAGAAAATCCGCTTTCAGTTCCACAGCCTGCGAATTGATCCGCTGTATATCCCTCGGCGAGTACGGATGATGGTCGGGGAATGTGATCATCCCTGCGAGAACGCATTTGAGGCTCTCGACGGTTTTCTCGAAGCTGAACGGATTTCCTATTCCCGAAAATCCCAGAACACGTTTATCCCGAAGGACCTCCGGCGACCCGATTTCGATATTCCCGCCTTCCTTTATCCCCCTGACCTCGGTTCGCGCGATATAAATCGGCGGTAGTTTCCTTACGAAATGAAAAAGCATCTGCCTGATTTCCTCGATACGTATCTCAGGGACAGCCTCGGATCGTGTCAGAAGGATCGCGTCCGCGCGTTCGAGAGCGCTTGCGGGTTCCCTGAGAAGCCCGAACCCCCCGTCCGATCTCCCGAACGGCGCGAGCGCATCGATTAGCGCGAGATCGAAATCGCGCTTGAGCTTCGTAAACTGGAACCCGTCATCCAGAATGATCAAATCGACTCCATGTTTATCTATTAACATTCGCGAAGCTTCGATTCTGTCCCTGCCCACCGCGACCGGCACATGATCCGATAAAAGGTTTTCAGCCAATAACCTTGCCTCATCGCCGGAATCCTCCCACTCAAGGAAAATTCGGTCGCCATCCGATACGATCGCGGGCGGGGCGGAAAGACGTTCGACAGTCCCCTTGTAACCTCTCATCACGATGCCGGGTTTGAAACCAAGCTGTGCGCGGTTCGCTGCGATATGCTTGACTGTCGGGGTTTTCGCGGTCCCGCCAAAGGCGATATTCCCCACTGAAATGACAGGGACTGGGAGTTTAACCGCATCGGCTATACTGTCCTCCACGCGACTGTGGCTGAAGTTCATGTATGTGGAATATATAGGCTTCAAAAACGCTTCCGCGACCGTCTTCGATTTCCTCGCTTTTCGAAGACTTACCAAGGGGACGGACTGGTCGGTCGGTAGTTTCGACGCCACCCAGTCGGCTATCATATCCGCTGCTTTAAGCTGATTATCGATGATAAGCCTTGCTTTCGCGCGATAATCCGCAAGGTCGACCTCTTTGAAAATCCGCTCGGCTGCTTTTGTGAATTCCCCGCTGTCCGCAACCTCCGTAATCAGGTCGGCTTCCCCAAGCACTTTTTTCAGGTCGTGAAAATTATCCATCGACGGGCCGTGCAATGTCGGTACTCCCATCGCGACCGGCTCCAGCACATTATGTCCGCCCCGCTTTATTAGACTTCCGCCGACAAACGCAATGTCGGCGGCTCCATAGAGCTTCATTAACTCCCCGATTGTGTTGACAACAACCGCATGCACGCCCGGTTCGATTTTTCCGCGATCCCGTATATTGGTCCACAATTCGACCGGCTCCCCAGTTTCCCGAACCAGATTCGCGATCCGCTCGACCTGCTCTAAATGTCTTGGCGCAAGGACAAGATGAATTTCCCCATTGTGCACATTTTTTTTTAAATCCAGCCACGATTCAA
>JAPKYR010000208.1 GCA_026394215.1 bacterium | reverse complement strand
TTCATCGCCGTATCGATATCCTCCGCGCTTGCAAGACCCGCCTCATACACCCTCGCCGCATCATTCAGATATGGTACAAGCAGACGATTGACGATAAACCCGGGCTTGTCGGCTGTCCGAACCGGTTTTTTCCCGAGGCTCTCGGCAAACTTGAATACTTCTTCATAGATTTCATCCGATGTCTGGAGCGCCTTGATAACTTCGACCAGTTTCATAAGCGGAACCGGATTGAAAAAGTGCAGGCCAGCGAAATTTTCCGGCCTGCCCGACGCCGCTGCCATTTCGGTCACCGAAAGGCTCGATGTGTTCGACACGAATATGGCGTCCGGTCTCGCGATTTTGCTTAGAGTTTTCCATGTCTCGCATTTCAGCTCGATATTTTCAAACACTGCCTCGATTATCAGATCGCAGTCGCCGAAATCCTGAAGGTTACTCGTCCCGGTAATCGCACTCAGCGTCTTGTCGTGCTCTTCTTCCGTCATTCGACCCTTGCCTTGCTGGCGGTCAAGATATGTTTTGATTTTTTCCAGACCTGCGCTCAGAAGAGGTTCAGTAGCTTCCGTAACAAGAACCTCGTATCCGGCCTGCGCTGTGATAATCGCGATCCCGTGACCCATCGTTCCAAGTCCAAGAATCCCTACTTTTTTGATAGTCATTTGTCGCACCTCGGTTTGGTCTATTAATCTTCCTCGTCTTATGGAGGGTTGAATATAGCACGTATTAAGTTTACTTAAAAGGCAAAAATTAGATTATACTACCCATCCCAGACCATAACAGGAGAACTATCATGAAAGGTTTAACCCGACCTTATCTCTGGACTATCATTACATTTCTGTTCGTACTTTTTTTAACAATCCCCGCTCTCGGACAGGATGAATCTGTTGCCGTAGAATCGCCGCAGATTCCCAATTCGTGGCTCCCTGCCCTCGACCGTGTCCCGGAAATAGATCGTGCCGAGGTTGTCGATAGCTTCGGGCTTGCGGGCGCGAATATCGACCCGCTTCTTAATGTGCTTCTTGAGATTCCCGATCAGTGGCTTTCCGGTGCGATTTATCTCATCAAAAATATGCCGGTTGAAGACCTGACAGTCGTGACTGAAGAAATGCTGACCGAAAATCTCAGGCTCGCATACGAAGTTCGCGTGAATTATCCGTGGGCTGCTAATGTGTCGGAGAGCGATTTTTTCGAGTACGTGCTGCCGATGCGGGTCAGCCAGGAACCTCTTGAAAACTGGCGTCCGTTCTTTTACGAGCTTTTAAAGGACCAGGTCGAGGGGCTTCAGACGCTTGAAGAAGTAACCCAGGTTGTCAGACAGGTTACGGGAAGCCTGGTCGGGTTCAAGCAAACCCAGAATCGCGACCAGGGGCCGTTCGAGTCGATAGCATCCGGCTACGGACGGTGCGAGGAAATCATGATCGTCTTAATCGATGGGTGCCGCGCGGTCGGAGTTCCCGCACGTCAGGCGTGGACGCCGTACTGGACATATCAGGACAACAATCACGCATGGACGGAAGTCCTTGGCGACGATGGAAACTGGTGGGACGCTGAATCGGCACGCGACGTCCCCGCCCCCGGCAACACGTGGGTCACGCAAGGCTGCGAACGTACCGCGTTTGTATTTTCAATTCCGTTCGGACTTCCCGACCCCAGCGATCCGGATATTTATCGCTATGAAGACACTCCGGGATCAAGATACGCAATTCTCAATTCCATCCCGTACTACAGAGATTCCACCGAGTTAATGATAAATGTGATCGGTATCGATGGAACTCCGATGCCCGATACAGACGTTTATTTTTCAATTTGGAACTACGGCGCGCTGAGACCGGTCGCGAAATCGACAACCGATGAAAACGGAATGCTGACGATCAAGGTCGGACCCGGAGGGTATGTCATATCCGCTGGAAATCAGGAATCGGGCGCATGCGAGGCGATTCAGATTCCACAACAGGATGTGTACGAAATGACCCTGCGGCTCGGGATGGGCGCGGAATTTCCACCCGGTACATTCTGGCTTCGATACCCATGGCCTGAGGAGGTACAGTGATGAAAACCAACCTTTATTTATATGGCTTGATGATTTTTTTGATGGCAGCAGTTTTTTCATCGACTGCCAGTGCTCAGGACGAGGTTAAGAAGGAAGGATGGTTCTACACTGAGGATAATCCGTTTGTCGAAGTCACTCTCCGCGATTCCGAATTCGCGACCGGAGTGCTCGATGCGCTCACCGATGCGGGCACGAACTGGACGTCGCTATGGGACGGCATTCAGTCATTTGAAGGCGATCAGCGCGAGGATGCGTGCTGGATGGTCGTCAATATGCCGCATCTCGACCGTCTCGAAATGACGAAAGATATCCTCATCGAGCATGTGACCTATGCATATCGTGCCAGAACCGACCTTCCGTACAGTGTTCCCGACGATCTTTTCCGGGAATATATTCTGACCTACCGAATGGGCGACGAGCCTGTGCGCCCGTATCGTGCATTAATCTGGAATGAGTTTTCAAACCTTATTTCAGATACTCCAGCGGGTACGGCCAAAGCCATAAATCAGTGGGTTTTTGAAAATATGACGTCGCGTGAGCGCGGATTTTTCGGACCGCGTCCCGATCCATGGTCGGTTATCACCGCTCGAACCGGCACCGAGGCCGATATCGCCGGAGTCGCGATCGCGATGTGCAAGACTTTCGGAATCCCCGCAAGGCGCGCGATGATCGGGGTTCTTGGCGAGGAATCGGGCGGAAAAACATGGCTTGAAATTTATTCCGACGGCGAATGGCTTCCATTGTATCCCGACTCACCCGACAATTTCGGCAATACGGGTTACCTGGAAACCGATCACCCTCATAATGTAACCGTGGTCAGCGCCGCGTCCGCGTTTACCCAGGCGCAGGTGACGTCGAGATACACCGATACCGGAACCGTACATTTTCTATTCACTCAAAATGGCGAACCGGTCGATGAGTTCGAAAACTTTTGTGTGTCGGCATGGAACGATGGCGCATGGCTTCCGCTCGACGATCTCTGGTACGATCCTGAAGACCTTGGGCTGAATTCCGACGAGAATCCCGGATTTACGGCGGTTCTTGGCGACGGATTTTATATCGCGCAGGTCGGGGTCAGGAATCCTCGCGGCGACGCGTATGTTCAGACTATGCCTGTCATGGTCAATTCCGGCGACGCAATCGAGCTGGAATTCAATCTCGACATCCCAGCATCCGAATCAACCCCCCTTGAGCTTGTTTTGAGGACCCTCGATCCTCTGCCGGTTATTGATTTAAATTACGCAGCAGAAACCCCTGCCCCATTCAATTTTCCTGCTGATTTATCCACTTCCAATCTTACCTGCGTTGTTATTTTCGATCCGGCTTCCGAGCCATCGATTAGGATGCTCCCGATGATTTCGGAATGGTGCGTGTCGCACAATACTACCCTTCTTGGAATCGGAATTGGAGACTTTGCTACGTGCCAGACTCTCTGGTCCGAAACAGTCGGGACTTCCACCACTTCAGCACAATTTTTTCACGATCCCAACAGCACAATCGCAACAGCATTCGGCCAGACACCAGACGAGCAAGGTGTGTATTCAAGGCTCCCGATGGTACTATTCATTACCCCCAACCGTGAAATCATTTACCTCAAAGACGGCTTCGATCTCTCAGTCGCGGATGGTCTTTCGCGAGCGGTAGAACTGAATTCTCAATGATTATCGCTTACGTGGCTTGCGACTCCGGCGCATGATTTGCCGTTTCATGCGACTCCGGCGCATCAGCCACTCGATCTTTTCCCGCTTCTGATGTATCATATATATAGTTATTCAACATGGAGTCGGATTTATATGAAACTCAGCAGACTGATTGTATGCTTTTTTTTGTTGTCTCTACTCACCATCGTCCCCGCACTCGCGCAGGAAAATACAAGCAGCGATGAAGAAGCACCCGCGATCGAACTTCTTCCGCCAAACTACGCATCCGCACAATACAGCTTCGGCACAGTGCTTCCCGACGGCTATATCCCCGTCGAAACCACCGACGAGGAAGGCCGATGGTATCTGAACATAATCGGCGAATCGTGGCAGGCATCCGCGATAATCACCGCTGAAGAGCTTCCTGAGGACGTTGTCGACGTTGCCGGATTCTGGCAGCTCATGAAAGACCGCGACCCGTACATGGCGCAAAATATCACATACGAAAAGGTCGATGCGATAGGCGGCATCGGCGCGGTACAGTCGAGAGTCGAAAAAATCGAGCCGAGCGGGTACATTCTCGCGATTACGTGGGTATTCGTGAAGGATGGGGTCGGATTTACACTGTCGGGCTATCCGCCGTCCGGCGGGAACAACGACGAGGCGCGCGATATCGCGCTTGCGATCCACGACCAGTTCCGATGGATGACGCCCGAGGAAATTACGGAGTTCCAGGCAAACCCGGTTGAAATACCTCTTCCTGAAGGCAGGGAATTTTAGTACCGGATCAGACAATTTATAGTATCCTAATCAAAAATAATATCTTTTAAAGGAAATTAATATAGGCAACACGATTCTTACCTTCGTATAGATTTAAACAAGCATGACCGACCAGGATTTTAAAAATTCCGACATCAACGACGACGAGACCGACGCCGGTCAAACCGGTCGAATCCCTATCGTTTCGCGAAAGCGCCATTCCGGTTCCGCGATTTTGATTACCAGCCCGATTGTGATAATCGCCCTGGCGATCATTGGTGTCGCGGTATGGCTTTCTTCATCAGGGGTCGATATGGCATGGGCACTCGGCACGAGCGGATGGGTCGCGCCTCCGGGATCGAAACTCGCAGGCCATGATATCGGCGGAAAATCGTTCGAGGAAATCAGCGAGACCCTCGGCAAAATGAACGACGATTTCGCGGTGGTCTCCGTATGGCTCGCGGAGCCATCATTCATGACGTCAATCGTCCAGAGCGATTTTTCCCTGACCACTTATGGAGATGAGTTAGTTATCACGGAGAGCCCAATAAACATCGGGCTTATGCTTGATGAAAACAGCATGAGGCGCGAGATCGCGTCCCTAAATGAGACCGCGGGAGACCTCTGGAAATTCCCCGACCGGATAAAAATGTGGCAGGAGCCTCCGGCCATCGACGCAAAATTCATGCTCGATGAAGAATCGGCCCGCAATTTCCTGACCGGTGTGAAATCGACAGTCGATACCGAACCGATCGACGCGAAGCTCGATTTTTCTAATCATCAAATTTCCGCAGCGCACGACGGGCTCAGCCTCGATATCGACGCGACGCTTCAGAATATCCCTACAAACCTGACCGAAATCGGCGATATCCCCGTCGAGCTTGCGATAACTCATGTCCCTCCTGAAATTACAAATGACGCTTTCACCGAAATAGACATCGAAAATCCGCTCGCGTCCTACACGACCCACTTCGCCACATACAAACGCAACCGGTCGCAGAATATCAGCATGGTCGCGGAGCATTTCAATGGAGTCGTGATTCAGCCGGGCGAAGCCCTCAGCTTCAACGATACTACCGGGCCGAGAACATTCGAGGAGGGCTATCTCGCCGCGCCGATGTATGTCAGCAGCCGCGTCGAAATGTCCCCTGCCGGAGGCGCGTGCCAGGTTTCGACCACGCTTTTCAACGCGGCGCTACTCGCGGGACTTGAAATTGTCGAGCGCTATCCGCATTCGCGGCCATGTTCCTATGTCCCGTACGGAAGGGACGCGACGGTCGCCTATGACACCGGCGTCGATCTTAAATTCCGCAATAATCTCGCCCATGCGATAATTCTCAACTCCATCGTGGATTACACCGGCGCGGGGACGATCACGTTCGAAATTTTCGGCCATCCGGATGATCGCGTAAATGTTGAAATCACAAACTCATTCTCATGGCTCGGACGCGCCGATCCGGTCTATATTTCCGATAGTTCGCTTGATCCCGGCGAGGAAGTGGTCGAGGATGAGGGCACGAACGGGGTTTATCAGCAGGCGTGGCGATCATGGTACGATGCTGACGGAAATAAAATCAAAACCGAGCAGATTTCGAACGACCGCATACGTTCGATTGGCGCGCTGATCAGGCGCAGTCCATCGGATGCTCCCCCTGAGGAAGATATTCCCACACCTCCGCCAATAGAGCCTCCCTCCACCGAAAATCCCGACGAGCCGCAGATATTTTTCTAAATATACCTTCCGTAAAATGCGACTCCGGCGCATTGCCTTCGTAAAATGCGACTCCGGCGCATTGTGACGGTCCTAACTCCGACTATTACAATATTCGAGCAACCAGAATAATAATTCTCCGTCTGATTAATTAGTTCCGGTGATATAATGCATGAGTGTGGATTTATTGCCGTAAGTCTATATTGTCAGAGGTGAGGCTGTGAAATTCATCAGAAATGTTACGGGTATTATAGTAATTTGCCTGGCTATTACAGGAGCGGCTTACAATTTCAGCGGAGGCGGTATCCATTTCAATGACCGCGCTCTCGAAATCGGCATCAGGGCACAGCTTGGTTATGATTCCACGACACCAATAACCGAGTCGGATCTGGAGGGGATCAGACAGCTTGCTCTTGTTTCATGCACAGATATAACCGGGATTGAAAAGCTGAAAAATCTCGAAACTTTTCTTGTACTTCCTTATTTCGGAAGTGTCTATATAGATAGGCACCCAGAATATTTTGATTTATCAGAAACGCTTAGGGGAAGGCTTAGGCGCAAAGACAATAATTTTTCTTCAAGGATTCAATCGATTGAACCTCTACGCGAATTGACTGGACTGAAAAATCTTTTTCTGCCTGGTCAGGATATTACCGACCTGTCGCCTCTGCAGGGATTAACATCAATCGAATCGCTGGATTTATCAAATAATGAATTCAACAACTACTCTATCCTTGCCAGCCTTTCCAGCCTTCGGCAACTGGATCTAAGCGACTGTTCCATGCACAGCTATTCAGTTCTCAGCAACCTTACGGAGCTTAGATACCTTTCCGTCAGAGAAACCGGATGCAGATCGATTGGACCACTATCCGGCCTTCAGAATCTTGAAACTTTGATAGCTGAAAATAATAAAATTGAATATATCAATCCGATATCCAGCCTTACAAATCTAAGGACGCTATATCTTTCGGGTAATTCATTTTCTAGAATAGAACCGTTAAGGGATTTGGAAAATCTTAGAGAGCTGGATATTTCCGAAAATTTAATCGGAAATATTGAGCCGCTTTCAGGATTGACATCGCTGACATCTCTAAATTTATACTACACGCATATACATACGATTGAAGCCCTGGCGGGATTAACCAGCCTCACTTCTCTCAATTTTAACTGTAATGACATCACCGATCTGATGCCATTGTCGGGAATGGCCAATCTTACTGAACTTAACATATCGCAAAATCCTTTAACTGACGCGGGTGTGATTGGCACCTTATCAAATTTGCAGAATTTCACGTTTTCCAGGACTGGAATTACCGACATTTCATTCCTGGCAAATCTCCGAAATCTCATTGATGTACACCTTTCATCGAATCAGAACGGCGATATTTCAGTATTAGAGGGGATGGAAAATCTGGAATCCATATCCTTGGGAAATATGTCGGTTACAAATCCGGAGATAATTGCATCTTTAAATAATTTAAATAGAATCGATATTTCAAATAATGATTGGGTAGGTGGGCCTGGAACAGTTGAGGATATTTCCTTTTTATCCAATTTGCAAAATTTGGAGGCAATCTCAATTTTTGGGAATAATTTTAAGGATATGTCCCCGGTTGTAAATCTTCAAAATCTAAGATCATTGCGGTTAGATTATTGCGAAATAAGCTATGTCCCATCGCTAAAGAACCTGACAGATTTATGGTCTCTGGATTTAAGCGGAAATAATCTCGGTTCTATTCCCAACTTGTCAGTTTTGCCTAATCTAAGAAATTTTACGGCATCAGGCTCCGAAATAAGTGACCTTTCCGGATTACAAAGTGCACAAAATCTAAGGTTCGTCTCACTGGAATTTAATAATATTACATCTATCCCGGATATATCGGATCTCCACAAATTAGAGATTATTTACTTGTACCAGAATCAAATTAATGACCTGACAAATGCCGTTTTACCGGTCAAACTCGATTACATAATACTCAATAATAACTGCCTGACTTGTCTGGATGGGGTTGAAGATTGGGACTATATTACGAACTTTTCCCTTTCGTATAATAAGATATCCGACATAAGTCCATTACTCGAAATGGAACGATTAACGTCTGTCGATCTTACAGGTAATCCTCTGAGCGATTACTCGCTGAATATTATCTTTCCTCAACTCGAGAATAAGGGTGTCACAGTGACTCTCGAAGTGCAGGAGATTGACTTTCCGCTGGAGGATAATGATACAGGTCAACCCGGTACATGATCCGATATTTTACATTTCAACATCTTCTACCCACAAAATATTATTCCGAACCGGGCTTTTTTTGAGAAGTTCGCACAGCTTCTTGTCCGCCGTAACCAACCTCGTTTCGAGCTGGATTGCCAAAGATAAATAAATACAATCATAAACGCTCAATCCTGTTTTCGTGGCAAGCTCGAATGCTGCATCAAGTAGAAGCGATGTCGGGTGGTTATGGAAGGGGATTTTTCTAATCACTGACCTAATATTCCGGGCATCGGCTTGTTTAATTACTTTGCCGCCAATTTTTTTCCAGAGGACGTTGTCGATCTCAATAAAGAAATAATCCGGAACATGAAGCGAGTAATCGTCCGACATGAATTTCCGTGCCGATTCCGAATACTCCTCCTCAAGGAACCATTTCGCCGCCACAGAAGCATCGACGACAAGGTTTATCATCTGTCTCTATCCTCACGGATAAGAGCGGCGCTGTCGGATTGTTTTCTGCCTTTGAATCGCGCGCGGATTTTGTCGGCGAGTTTTCGCGCGTCCGACATTGTGATTGTGTCCGACTGGTCGAGGATAATACGGATTTCAGCTTCGAGCGAACGACCGTTCTGTTTCGCGCGTTTTTTAAGGCGTTTGACAAGGTCGTCATCGAGGTCCCTTACAAGTATCTGGGCCATGGTTGGTCACCCATAATAATGATAGCATAATGATAGCAATTTAGGAAGGGATAATGATGCGCCGGAGTCGCATTTTACGAAATTAATGTGCCGGAGGCACATTTTACGAAAATCATGCGCCGGAGTCGCATGCCACATTGCCTCATTGCGACTTTGTAAGTATCATTGCTTTACCAGATCGATTCAGGGAGGAGAAATTTTATGCCGTACGAATATGAAAATTTCCTTGTCGAAGTACAAGACCATGTCGCGATCGCGACATTTAATCGCCCAAAGGCTATGAACGCGCTCAGTAGAGGCGTCATGAAAGAACTCAGTCACCTTGTCGACGAACTCACCGCGGACAACGATGTCTGGGGCGTCATTTTTACCGGCGCGGGCGACAAAGCCTTCATCGCAGGCGCCGATATCAGGGAACTCGCCGCTCTTAGTTCCGTCAGCGCGCCGGTTTACGCCCGATGGCTGCAGGAAATATTCATGAAGGTCGAGATGATGTACAAGCCGACAATCGCCGCTATCAACGGATTCTGCCTCGGCGGCGGATGCGAATTTGCGATGGCCTGCCATATGAGAGTCGCGAGCGTGAACGCAAAAATCGGACAGCCCGAGGTACATCTCGGCGTAATTCCCGGCGCGATGGGGACCATACGCATGCCAGGGCTTATCGGCAAAGGCAACGCGATAGAACTGATCGCCACAGGCAGAATGATTAAAGCCACCGAAGCGTTCAGACTCGGCCTTGTCAATCATGTCGTGGAACCGGAAGAGCTGATGAATAAATGCATGGAGATTATGAAAGAAATCTTCAAAAACGGCGGGCTTGCGGTGCGTTACGCGATCGAGAGCATCAACCACGGTTGCGCTGCGACGCCGATCGAGGGCGGGAATAACGAAGCAAACCTATTCGGGCTGTGCTTCGCTACGGAAGATTCCCAGGAAGGCTTGAACGCGTTCCTTGAAAAACGCGACCCGTATTTCAAGTATCAGTAAGAAGGTGCCAATATGCCAACCCGAAAAAAAAATCCCATCACCGCTGAAAATCTTTACGACATCAACCTGATCTCCGACTTCGACCTCTCCCCAGACGGAAAAAACGTAGCATTCGTACAGCAGCGGGTGGAAAAGAAAACCGAGAAAAAATATTCCAATATCTGGATCGTCCCAACCGGCGCCGGTTCTCCCAGACAATTTACTTATGGCGACCACTCCGATGGATTCCCGCGATGGTCGCCCGACGGTAAAAACATCGCGTTCATCTCCAATCGCCTTTCTGAATCCCAGTCGCAGATTTTCCTGATCCCATTCTCTGGCGGCGAGGCAAAAAAACTTACCGATTTCAAAGGCTCCCCCATGGGGTTCGATTGGTCTCCCGACGGGAAAACCCTCGTGATGATGTTCCGTAAAAAAGACAAAGAAGTCCTCGAAATGGAGAAGGATGAAAATAAGAAAAAGCTCGGGACAGTCGCGCGTCACTACGACCGGCCGTTTTATAAAATGGACGGCGCCGGGTTCAACCCGAAAGAGAGAATTCATATCTGGTCGGTCAATGTCGTCAATGGGAAGACGAAGCAGCTTACCGATCACGATGTTCTCGATGAGTACGCGCCCGTAATCTCTCCCGACGGTAAAAAAATCCTGTTCACATCCAACAGGACCGCGAAGCCGGACCTTAATATCTACGATGATAAATTTTACCTGATGCCCATCGCCGGCGGAAAATTCAGGGAACTGCCGACATTCGACAAGGGCGATGGGAGAATCGGCAAGGGTGACTGGTGGAAAAATACCCGCCTGTGGATAGTCCCATCGGATGGGAAAAGTAAACCCGTCTGCCTGACCGATAGATTTGACTTCGACATCAGCATGTCGACGATAAACGACATAATCGGCGCGCTTTCGATGACAAGGCCCACATGGTCGAATTGCGGCAAATTTATTTATTTCCAGGTCTCGCTCAATGGAAATACGATTCTGAAAAAAATCAATATCGAAACTCTTGAAACGGAAGAAGTCCTAAACAACATCGGCGCGATCGGCAAATTCTGCTTCGATTCGAATCAGGAAAAACTTGTCTATTATTATGGAAATCAGGACGATCCCGGACAGATTTTTGTCAGGGACATGAAAAAAACTGCCGACAAACAACTGACAAACGTGAATCGGAAACTTCTGAAAAAAATCGACCTCGGCGAGACCGAGGAAATCTGGTTCAAAGGCTCAGACGGTAATGACCTTCAAGGCTGGATTCTTAAACCCCCGGGATTCAACCCGAAACGTAAATATCCCGCCATACTTGAAATCCACGGGGGTCCTACCGTGCAGTACGGGAATCTGTTCATGCACGAATTCTATTACTTCGCATCGAAAGGCTATGTCGTGTTCTACTGCAATCCGCGAGGCGGCCAGGGGTATGGCGAAAAGCATGCGAAGGCGATTCAGAATAGCTGGGGCACGAAGGATTACGAGGACCTCATGAAATTTACCGACCTTATCGTCAGGAAGCCTTATATCGACAAGGATCGTGTCGGGGTAACAGGGGGAAGCTACGGCGGCTATATGACAAACTGGATTATCGGACACACTAACCGCTTCAAAGCCGCTGTCACACAACGTTCGGTGAGCAACCTCATCTCGATGTGGGGTTCGAGCGATTTCAACTGGGTATTCCAGGAATCGTTCGGAAACAAGCCGCCATGGGAAAATGTCGCGAATTTCTGGAAACAGTCGCCGATGAAATATATCGGCAACGCAAAAACCCCGACGCTCGTTATCCATAATGAGATGGACCTTCGTTGCCAGATCGAGCAGGGGGAACAGATTTTCGTCGCCCTCCAGACACTTGGCGTCGATTCGGAATTTGTCAGATTCCCTAACGAGCCGCATGGTTTATCGCGCGGGGGACGTACGGATCGCCGGATCGAAAGATTGAATCACATCGTCAGATGGTTCGACAAGTATTTAAAAACCGGAAGAAATCGGTAAAGCTTCACCCCCTAACCCCCTCTCCATTAAATGGAGAGGGGGTGAGGATAAATAAAAAGAACGGAACGGAACTTCCAGCACTGCTGACGATCCATTCGCGTTCTTTTTATATTTTGCTGAATTGAATAATTATCTGAAACTTTCAGATTCTCACTTAAACTTCGTGTTGATATCGATCTGAATATTATCCCAACCCGCATCGTCGATTGAAATTCTGTCGACACTCAGGTAGGTAATACAAAGATCGGTATTTCTGATCAGGCGATAGGTAAGGCCGGCTCCCCACCAATTGGCGTCACCGGCTCCGCGATCAAGATCCGAAAGCCAGCTCATTACGGCATTACCGTGTACGCGGCCCCATTCTCCCCTGAATTGCCAGTCGGAGGGTTCCGAGGGTTCCGCACCGATTTTTAACTGTGCCCATGCGGCAAGGTTGTAAGGGGGTGCATCGCCAGGCGCTTCGAAAACGCGATGTACAAAATCGCCTTCGATTGACCATGGAGTCTCACCCATGGCATTGCTGTAGATTGCATAGCCTTCGAACGCCCTGTATGGATTCGCTTCGTAAGGATTAGGACTGTAGATGTTCGTGATCGCGCCAATATAATTCCAGCAGGCTGAGGTCATGAAATGATATGTAGCTCTTACATCAAGGCCTTCCAGGAACAGATTGTCATACCCGACCTGAGCAAGTAGATAGAAGCCTTCCTGAGCTGGGACCATTTCGCCGAGGTACAGATGGAAATTCCCGTCTGTATAATGCTGGGCAAGGCCTTCAACCATCGCGTCGGGATCCCAAACATTCGGTGTGGTTGTCCATGGTGGGGAGAATTTACCGCCCCACGCGGTGAACCCGGGCCAAGACATCGGTGAATACTGCATGTAAGCCTGGTCGATTGTAATTGTGTCGAATCCAAAAGCGTCTTCCATACTCCTATTTGTGCTCTGGACTCCACCAACTTCTCCGGACGCTAATCGCGCGCCGAAAACCAACTCATCAGTGATCTGGGAGGTGAATCCGAATCGTAATCGGAACCTGGCCCTTTTTCTCTCAAGACCACACTCCGGGAAAGTCCCTTCGGTCCTGAGCCTGATATCGCCGAACGGGTGGAACCTCGTGTTCATATCATTCACAAGTTTTTCCACTTCCGATATTCGGCCATCGAATCCGCCAACCGTGCCTTCAAGAGTATCGATTCTAGTCGTGTTAGCGTTAATAAGATCGCGGAGTTCATCCAGCTCAGGCTGGAATTCTTCCATCAGCATCTGGAGAATTGCTTCGGTGTCGATTCCCGGTTGTTCGCCTTCATCGAGCAATCCCAGAAATTTTTCGTACATACGTGCGATTACCATAGCAAACTCATAGCGAGTGAGTGTCCGGTCGCCGCGGAATGTTCCGTCAGGATATCCCTCGACCAGACCTTCCTGCTCAAGGTAGTCGATCGCATCGTATGCCCAGTGGTCACTCGGTACATCCGAGAAGCTAGTAGCTCGTACAGCACTAGCCATGAACAGCCCTGAAATAAGGCCGACTACGACTAATGCAATTACGCGATTCAGCATGTTTTTTATTCCTCCATTGATTCCCATATGATACGGGATAGAATAGCAGTTTTTCTGCCGTTTGTAAATCAAATTTTAAGAGATTTTATATAAATGCCTAACAAATCTTGAGTCCTGGTAGCGGCCTCGTTTGTCAGGTGCAATTATCTCTTAAGTGAATCTCCTGATACTAAAAATAGGCTGGGACTTCCGACCCGCCCCCTGGCCAGGATATTTACTTCAGATATAATAAGATCATTCCTTATAATAAAGATGTGACCACTTTTCCGGCCTTAAATACATTTTATCTTTATCTAAGCTTTTTCAAGCTTTTTTTATTATGGAGCTTAACTTCCGGAAATCCCTTAACTATCCGGCTACTGATTAGCAACCAAAGCATCGATTTTTAGATGAGAAACCTAATTTCCCAACAACTCAGCCGGTCCACAGCAATTCCTATGTATTTCTTTTTCTGAACTGACACAATCCAGTAACAGATCGATAAGAGCATTCTCCGTTGATATAATTAATCTGGATCCAGCCGGCCTGAGTGCAATGGTAATTCTGAAACAAAGGCTACGACTAAGCAAACACCAGGCACATTTTGCCGAATCAATATCCTCCTTTATTGACCCGTCCAATCTCCCGTCTTCAATCAGTTCGAATATTAAGTCATTCAGTTTCATAAATCCCTTGCGGACAATCTCCCGCATGTTCTCCTGACGTTCTGATGCAGCCATTCCGTGTATGATCAAGGTGAAAATATGGAGATTTTCTTCAGGTTCAAACACCAGGGCTTTTATTACGCTCCTCAATGATGTCAGGCTATCAGGTTCACCTTGTGCAATTTTTCGCAAGTTGAAGTCAACCAGCGGCCCAAGCCCTTCGATAACTTCCCGGAATAAATCAGCTTTCCCCTTGAAATGCTTATATAGTAACGCTTCGTTTACCCTGCATTCTTCCGCGACCTGGCGCATGCTTACCCCGTCATATCCATACAGGCTGAAAATCCTCGTGGATTTATCCAGGATATCATGCTTTCTCTCAGACCCGGTAAGTTTTTTTCGATGCATTGCTATACCATTACCTCTGAAATTACTTGAATATCCTTTAAATATTATACTCAAACAGCCCCATTGTCAAAATATTTCACTATTTAAAAATTTACACATATTCTATTATTGAATACGTAAAACCAGTACTCGCTCCTCTGTCATCTCATTCATCGCGCACCTGACCCCCTCTCTTCCCTGACCGGAACCCTTCGTACCGCCATACGGATAATTGTCGACCCTGGTTGTCGGCACATCGTTTACAATTACCGCCCCTACTTCCAGCTCCTGATACGCTTTCATGATTAAATTAATGTCGCTTGTGAAAATTCCCGCTTGCAGCCCATACTTCGAATCATTTACCCGATCTATCGCTCCTCCTTTCCCTACCCAATTTCTGTATCGCTCGACAATCACTACCGGTCCGAATGCTTCCCGCTCGTTCAATTTCGCGTTCCTGGGAACATCTGATAAAATCGACGGCGTCAATACCGACCCTTCTCTGCAACCCTTCACCAGGTATTTAGCACCCGATTTTTGAGCTTCCCTTTCCCATTCCTCAACTCGGTCGGCTTCCTTCGATGTTATCATCGGTCCGACAATTACGCCCTCATCGCCCGGGTCTCCGCATTTCAGCTTTTTTGTTTCCCTTATTAAAAGCCTGACAAATTCATCATATACTGACTCATGAATTATTACCCTCTGCACACTGATACAAATCTGCCCGGCATGCGCAAAACCGCCAAACGCGATCCTCTCTGCCGCGAATTTCAGATCGGCATCCTCATGTACGACCGCGGCTGCGTTTCCTCCAAGTTCAAGCGTGACGCGTTTCCGTCCCGCGATTTCTTTCAGCCTCCATCCGACCGTGTCGCTACCTGTAAATGAAAGCATTCGAGGTCTGTCATCGACTACTAATCTTTCAAAAATCTGTCCCGGACATGGCACAACATTGACTGATCCCGCAGGTACGCCCGCACGATGACAAACGCTTGCAAGTTTTAACGCTGTCAGCGGAGTTTCACTCGACGGTTTGATTATTATCGGGCACCCTACCGCGATAGCAGGCGCAAGTTTGTGCATGACTAAATTCAGTGGAAAATTAAACGGGCTTATCGCAAGTACCGGACCGAGTGGTACTCTTCCAAGGAGTCCCGTAAAATCCTTCGTTCCCGGATGAATGTCCAGCGGCAGCCAGTCTCCGCCAAACCGGATCGCTTCCTCCGCCGCATATCTGCACGTTATTACCACCCTGTTGACTTCCCCTCGCGCGAGAGTAATCGGTTTACCTCCCTCCCGACAAATTAATCTTGAAAATTCTTCCTTCTCCTTTTCTATTCCATTTGCGATTTTATGGAGCATTTCCGCTCGTTCGTACCGTGCAAGCAATGCAAACGATTTGAAAACATCTGAAGCTCCCGACATTGCGCGTTCGAGAAGCTCGATATCCGCGACAGGGCTCTGCGCGATCACTTCGCCGTTATATGGGTTAATAACCGGGCTGTATTCTTTGGTCGGTATTAATTCCCCGTTTATGTAGCATTTCTCTTTTTTCGGTTTAGCCATAATAACCGACTCCTTACATGGCTGTAATATCCCCAAGGTCCAGTCTCATCCTGATTTCATCGCGAACCGGAATCCCCCCATACCCGACCGGCGCGTCGGTATGTCCTCTCACTACTTCCCCTGGCACGACCTCCTCAATTACAAACCCCGATCGCTGGTAAAAATACAAGGCTGGGATATTGTCGTTCGTCGTCCCAAGTTTGATCGATGGCAGTCCGAGCCTTCTGCACTCTCTAATTACGGAGCCAAGTAATTTCTTTCCAGTCCCGCGACCGTGCCACTGCGGCCACACGTTAAAAACCACTATATGAAGAAATCCCTCGTCCTCCTCAAAAATTGACACCTGCCCGGCTATTCCATGGATCGAGTCGTCAATCGCCCCCGGTTCGTCGGGAAGCGGTCTCGCGAGCATATTCCTGCAGTCCAGAACGTGATATACCCTACCGAAAATATCCTGTTCGAGCGAGCCCCAGTAAAATAAATTAATCGCCTCAATCGCATCGATGTCCTCGGCACTGTCAGAATTCGCGAAATGTACATCTCCCCTGAATCGAGGCTTCTTTGGCGCCTCGTCGCGTCCGACTGTCAGGATTGAAGCCTCCTGAAGCGTCAACGGCTCGGACGTCAATCCCGATTCATAAAGCGGCAGATTAGGTGACCTTTCATCGCTCATGTTCTATATTCCCCAGTATTGTGAATGCGACTTTCAACGCTTCGCGTACTGCTTTTACATCATGGACTCGGAAAATCCGCGCGCCGGAATAAAGTGCGGAAACGCACGCTCCAATTGTCCCATACAGTCTGTCGGATACGTCGTTTCCCAGAATTTCCCCGATAAAGCGTTTTCTCGATAGCCCGACCAGAATCGGATGTCCCATCTTCAGCCATTCACCGCAATTGGCAAGAATTTCGAGATTATGTTCAAGGAGTTTTCCGAATCCGATCCCCGGATCGAGCACGATATTCTCATCTGGAATCCCTTTACCGATCGCGAAATCCAGACGTTCTCTGAAAAAATCCCCGATCTCGCCGATGACATCATCATAATGCGGTTTTTCCTGCATAATTTTTGGCCTTCCCTGCATATGCATAAGAACTACTCCAAGGTTTTTTTCAGCGACAAGGTCGGCAATTTCAAGTTCGTCAGATAGCGCCGCGACATCGTTTACGATCATCGCTCCGGCTTCGACCGCTTTCTCCGCAACGTTCAATCTCCGGGTATCAATCGAAATCGGGATGGTGATCCCCTTAGCGATAATTCCCTCGATTACCGGAACCACACGCCTGATTTCTTCATCAAGCAAAACCGGATCGCTTCCGGGACGCGTGGACTCGCCGCCGATATCGAGAATATCCGCGCCTTCCTCCGCAAGCTCGACAGCATGCGCGATTGCGGAGTCTGGATCGAAAAATTTCCCGCCATCGGAAAAACTGTCGGGGGTTACGTTTACTATCCCCATAATTACGGGGATCGATGTATCGATTATACGATTACAGAATGACCATTTGGACGGAATCGGGTGCATGCGTGAAGTATATAAAATCTACGTTAAAGGGCAATCCTAATTATCCGATAAATCAAGTCCCAGAAGAGCGCAAATATTTTTTACTATCGACGTCTCAACCGCGCCAAAAGGAACTTTTCGCTCAGTGAGATTCGATAACCTCGTCACATGGCTGTCCTTAATCCCGCACGGAATAATCAGTTTGAAATATTCGAGATCGACATCGACATTAAACGCGAGTCCATGTTTTGTAATCCCGCCAGCCTTGACAGCCGTACCGATCGCCCCGATTTTTCCGCTCTCCGTCCAGCATCCCGGGTAACTGTCTTTTGTAGATGCATTCACACCGTATTCCGCACAGGTTCTGATCATCGAATTTTCCAGCACCCTCACATATTCTCCAGCCCTTATATTCAAATCCCTGAGCGAGAGAATCGGGTACACCACTACCTGTCCGGGACCATGGAACGTGACGTCGCCGCCTCTGTCAATCTTCCTGACCTGTATCCCGCGCTTTTCATATTCCTCGGATTTTAAAAGTAGATTCTCTTCCTTTGTCGACCGTCCGCATGTTATTACGGGATCATGTTCGAGCGAAAAAATCACTGGCAAACCTTTTCCGGTGCTTCTGAAATTTTCAATCGCATCTTCCTGTAATGCTAAAGCGTGATCGAAGGAAATTCTCCCAAGCTTCTGATATCTGACAAAAGAAACAGGCTTCTCCGCCTGTTTAGATAGTTTCCGACTTTTTTCAGTCATAAGATTTCAGTCCTTAATCGACTGTGACAACGGCGCCCCCTCGACCTCATATACGCCCTTGTCCCTCCTGACAAGTTTCGAGAAACCCTTTTCCTTCAGGCTGGACGCGGCCAGGTGATCGATCGTGAAGTGGGCAGTCGTGATAATCCGCTTCACACTGCGATTACAGGTTGGGCATTTCTCAAGGTGTTCGCTCCCGAATTCCTGATGAATCTCGAATTGCTTCTGGCAATTCTCTCCGGGTTCGCCCGTATGTTCGTACACATAAATCGGCATAGCCCTTTTATTTTACATCCCAGACCGCTTTGTAACAAGGGCGCTATCGTGGCATGCGACTCCGGCGCATGATTAACTTGATCATGCGCCGGAGGTCGCATGTTACGGTTTGTGTGTTTATAAGGCGATTCAAAAATCAACTCTGGTGGTATACTGTATTAACTGAATTTATTTTTCCAGGGAGGATATGAAAATGAAACATCTCAGGCTTAGAATTCCAATTTTAATTACAGCCATTTTATTCTCATTTCTTGTCGCAAGTCCCGCTTTTGCCGGCACCGAACTGTTGATACTACTCGACGCATCGGGCAACATGGCAGGCCCCGGCGCACCCGGGACAGGCCACACAAAATTTGTCGAGCTTAAAAGCGCCCTTAATACAATGCTGCAGAATCTTCCTGCAGATGTCGCGGTCGGACTTCGGGTTATGGGTGGAAGCCCTTCTGCCGATTGTTTCAGCTCGTATCTTTATTACCCCCCATCCCAGGGATTCAGAAGCACAATACAGGACTATCTCGATTCCGTGAGCCCGTCCGGAACCCGCGCGCTAGCCCAGGGCGTCGAGGACGGTCTTAGCGATTTAACCACTGAGACTTCGGGCATGGATAGAATACTCCTTGTTCTGACCGGCGGTTCGGATGATTGCGGTCGGACCTACGATACGCTGATCAGTAACATGTCCTATGAGCAGAATCCGCCCAAGATCGTAATTTTCGCCACCGATTTATCAAACGACGAAAGTCAGGCATTAGGCGAACTTGCATCGCAATCGGGCGGGCGGCTGACCGCACTTGAATCGACTGCCGATTTCGCCGCAACCCTGTTCGCATATTCCCAGGGATTTTCGAATAATCTGCGAGTATATCTTGTCGATGGGATCGGAAATGCCGTCGACGGCGACATCGTTGTCACGAATACTTCGAACAGCGAAATTGTAGCCGAGATGCTCGATATCGCCGATTATTCAATCACCGTCCCGCCGGGAACTTATGAGGTGACCGGACGATATCTCGGGCAGGAGATGTCAAGCGACGTTTTCACAATGCAACCCGGCGACAGTAAAACAATTTCGCTCGAATTCGATGTCTATCAGGAGTCGTTCACATTGACGCTCAGGGATTTGGACGGTTTGCCTTTCCCTGCACGGGCGGTTTTCCTGAACTCCTTGAATGAACCTGTCCTTACGACAGAAGTTAATTCCGTTCATCGCGTGCAGCTTCCTCCCGATACATACACAATCGAAATTACATATTCCGATATGGTCGAGACAATCTATGGCGTCCGGGTTGGCCCGGAATCTGAGCCAAACCTCGAATACGAGATGCCTGTCGAGATGGCAAACCTGCAGGTAGAGGTTTCCAATTTAATGGGTACTCCTTTGAATGCGGAAGTAACAATTTTCGATAATCAAGGCAGCGTTATCAATGAAGCCCCGTTCACGTCGTACCTTTATGCGACTGTGCCCCCCGGTGAATATCGAGTAACCGCCGAATTCGAGGGAAACCAGGATGAAGAAACCGTATATATCTATCCCGGCGATACTTTGCCGGTCGCGCTTGAAATCGACGTGCAACTCGGGGATATTTTCGTGATGCTCCGGACTGAAGCCGGAAATGATATCTGGGGATGGGTTAGACTATACGATTCAGACGGCAATCTGCTCGAAAGATACGATACTGAGCGGATCGAAAGCCCCGACTGGTACTTTAGAGATATACCTGTCGGTATCTACCGGATCGATGCCGAAGCCGAGGATACCATCAGGACTTATGACGGGGTAGAGGTCACAGCCGACCAGGAGACTGAAATTACCATTACATTTCCGGACGAAGTATATTAATTAATAAAATATCTGGCGCGCAATACGCTCATCTGATAGATGCCCGTATCAGATTGGTTCCTGTATGATACAGTTATCCGTATCAGAACCACGCGCGTAAGCAAGTGGTCTATAGGGTTGCACTCTAGTGTATAATCGCAAAAAATAGATCTATGAGTTAGTCAAGATGGTAGACCGCTCGCTGACGCTCGCGGTTCCGATACAAGTGGTGTTTATCCCAGTTCGAAGACGAACATCTCGTCCTCGTTCTCCTGGTACATCGCGCAGATAATCGCCCTGTCCAAAGGAAGCGACGGTTCCCTGAACAATAGCACCCCGTCCTTAAACGCGTCGGGATATACATGGAACCATGTCGGGAAAACAGGCTCCTTGTGGTCCTCCACGAACTCATCCGGTTCAACCGGTGAATACTGCCGCCCCGTCACATCGACAAGCACGCTGTCGACATATGTAAGCGAAATGTGAACCCTCTTCAGCGATAGATTCCTGATCTTGAGATGAAGGCGCGTGTAGAACCGATTTTCAATTTCAACGCGCGAATCTACTCCAAGGAGAGTCACTGCGACATTGGTCCGAAATATTGTCTTTGGTTTGAATAGCTCATTCACGCCCTCAGGGAGAATTCTGAATGCACCGCATGACGGGCAATGGCGGCTTCCGGAGGGTACTCTGCACATGCAGTTCTCGCAGATCTCCTCGGAGACCTCCCTCGTCCCCTCTCTCCCGAACTCCCTGCCAAGGTCTTCCTCTTTCGCTATTCGCTCCAGAAAAAGATCGTACTGGTCCCTCTCCATCTAGTCACATCCTTTCTGGAATTTCACCTTCAGTTCCCCGGAATATCCCTTCCATGGTTTCCTCTCATTCCACTTAAACAAGCTCGATTATATCAGAGACGATCTGTGTTTCAAAATTTTACTTTCGGGACTTCGCGAACCAGCGGATCCTCAACCTCGAAAAATTCCCTCAACCCGAATCCCGACATCCCCGCCACAATATTCGACGGGAACATCTGGACGACATTGTTGTACGGAAGGACCGATTCATTGTACGCCGCGCGCGCTGTCGCGATTACATTTTCGAGCGCCGATAATTCACCCTGTAATTGGAGGAAATTCTGATTCGCTTTCAGATCGGGATAGGCTTCCGCCAGCGCAAAAATACTTTTCAATGCTCCGGTGAGCAAATTCTCGGCAGCCCCCTGATCTTCGACCGTCTTCGCGTCGATCGCTGTCTGCCGCGCCTTTACTACATTTTGCAGTGTCTCCCTCTCGTGCGCGGCATAACCCTTTACAGTTTCGACAAGGTTCGGAACCAGGTCGTATCGTCGTTTCAACTCGACGTCGATCTGCGCCCACGAAGTGTCTATCTGGTTTCGAAGCCCAACCAGACGGTTGTAGATTCCTACAAACCAGAAGATGAGGATTACAATAAATACGATTATTACTATTGATCCGATAAGTCCTGACACTTAGGTCCGCTCCATCCGGAAATTTTTCAAAGCATTTGTTGCGCGGAGTATATCATAAAAAACCGTAAAATCTACATCGAATTCCGTTTTGTGTAAAACCCGGATTAAATCTGATTAAGTGCGTTTGTCTCTTATTAAGGATTTTGTCATTTTATTTGATATTGTTAATCCGGTTTTGGGACATAATTTCGTCGAACCCCTCTACAATGCTTCAATTCAGGGCTCCATGATTCGACATTTTCTATTTCGACATTTTTCCGGATAACTTATCACCGTTCTCCCCGGCACATCGCCTTTTTTTATCGATAGAAATACTCATGTAGGGCTGTTGAAAAAGTGGATTTCGACTCGATTTATGTAGGACAGGCTTTCCAGCCTGTTGCTTTCCAGCCTGTTACTGAATACCAGTAATCATCATGGTTTCAGTAACAGGCTGGAAAGCCTGTCCTACATTAATATAGTAAGCAGCAATTTTTCAATAGCCCCATGCACAGGGACGCCTTCTTTTTCGCCCACGAAAAAAAGGCGTCCCTGCCATCTCACGCTTGACGATCCGGTCTTCCGAAAGTACCATGCTCTTTCTGTTCGACCAATCGTTTCAATTTCCGGGGAGGAGATTGTCTCATGCCCGCTAACGTAGTTGTAGGAACCCAATGGGGAGATGAAGGTAAAGGGAAGGTTGTCGACTTTCTCGCCCGCGACGCGGATATCGTCGTAAGAAGCCAGGGCGGTAACAACGCGGGGCACACTGTCGCGATAGGCGACGAGGTCTTCAAACTCTACCATCTCCCGTGCGGCATTCTCCATCCCGAAAAAACGAGCATCATCGGAAGCGGCATGGCGGTTAACCCCCTTAGGCTGTTCGAAGAAATCCAGGAACTTGTCGCGAGAGGTTTCGACTGCAAGAATCTCATCATCAGTTATCACACCAGTCTGATCATGCCCTACCATATGCTCCTCGACGAACTCGAGGAAAATCGCCGGGCAGCAAAAGACAGCAGGGGAATTATCGGGACCACCAAACGCGGTATCGGACCGACCTTCTCCGACAAGATGGCTCGAACCGGACCTAAAGTCGGCGACCTTCGCAACCCCGCACGTTTCCGCGAACGCGTACGCTACGCGTGCGAGGAAAAAAATGCCCTGATTGAACATTTATATAATGCGCCTCCTGTCGATCCCGACGCGATTTCCGATCAGTACCTCGAGGTCGGCGATAAACTAAGAAAATATATCGGCGATGCGACAAGGGCGGTTATTGACGGGCTTGAAGATGGCAAGCGGGTTCTTTTCGAAGGAGCGCAGGGGACGCTTCTCGATATCGACTACGGATTATCCTATCCATTCCTCACAAGCTCGCATCCGGTTTCCGGCGGAGCATGTCTTGGAACCGGTCTCGCGCCGAACAGGATCGACCGAATCTATGGAGTGGTTAAAGCCTACATTTCGCGTGTCGGCGAGGGAATTTTCCCGACGGAATTACATGACGACCTCTGCGTCCAGATTCGCAATCGCGGCAATGAGTACGGGACCGCGACCGGCAGGCCGCGACGGGTCGGCTGGCTCGATCTGGTGCTCTTGAAATACGCCGCCGATATCAACGGCCTCACCGACATCGTACTGACCAAGGTCGATATCCTTGATGAGCTTCCCGAAATCAATGTCTGTGTCGCATACAAAATGAACGGCAAAAAAGTTTTCAAGCTCCCGTCCGACCCGGATGCCCTTGAAAATATAGAGCCCGTCTATGAAACATTCCCCGGCTGGCTTCTCAATACCGATGAACTCGCGACCGGCGACATGCTTCCCGAAAATCTCATGGAATTCCTGAGCTTCATCTCGAAATTCGTGAATGTCCCCATCACGCTTCTGGGGGTCGGGACACGGCGTCGGCAGATGGTTGAGTTAGGGTGAGCAATTTTTCAATATCTACTCATCGGTTTTTCTTCTGCTGATTACCAGAAGCATGATCACGAGCAGCACAATCGGCTCGCCCAGCGCTACGGGCAGCACCATCCCCGGATTGAGGTTGTGCTTCGGAGCCACATCGAAATAAGTCAGGGTGCTTACCTCCGGTTTGTCCTGCCCCTCAACTACACCGATGATGATCAATGAATAATTCCCGGCTTTTACAAAATGGACTTTCCAGTTTAATGGGAGCACCTGGCCGGCATCGATCGTACCGATAAACAAGCCTCTCTCTACGCTCCAGTCCTCAAGGTCCACAGGCATCTTGGTTTCATTATCGACAAGAGACAGGTAGGTTGTGATATTGCTGACAGGCTCGGTTCCCAAATTTGTTATCTGCGCCTGCACGGTGACAAAATCTCCCGCCGTGCCGTTAAGCTGAGAGGGAGAGAGAATTTCAATTTTGATTTGAGGCGCCGCAGTTTGTGCTTTCGCATTGAAAATACCAAACAGGGCGAAAGCCATAATCGCGCAAGATCCAATTATGAAAGCTCTTTTAATCATACCGACTGGAACAGCACTCCCTTTTTTCTGAATATCCGCATGCTGAGAAACATAAATCCAAACATTAAAATTACAAAACATGCAAGCGGCAGAATGAACTTCCAATTCTGGATGAATGAGAGCTGGAAGTCGACCAGCACATTATCAAGAGAGCCAAAAATATTGTCCACGGGATTGATCTTACTCAGAAATGCCGCAGCCGAGTTGTTCTTGAGGGTCGATGAAAATAAAGCTGGGACAGCGAGCATCAATAATATTACCAGCGATGTCGAAAGCGTGTTTTTGGAGGAGCGGAAAAGCAGGGAAACAGCGAACACCAGCATTATGAATCCGGCAATCCCCAATGTGCCGAGAAAGAACATGTAAATCAGATATGGCATCAACAGCCTTGTTCCCGCCGACGCGACAAAAATATACGGTACCGCAACAATAAAGACCAATAGCCACAAAGTCAGGGAAGCAAGTAATTTTCCCAGAATGATTTCGCTCAATCTTATGGGAGCCAGGAACAGGCTTTCAGCCGTCTCCATTTCAAATTCGCTTGTGATAATCAACGAAGCGTCGAGAATTACGACCAGCAGTCCGACACCCGCAATGACCTGTCCAAGCATCCACATAAGCTCAGTCTGGTCGAGAAGGCTCAATTCCTTATCAGTCAGAAGGAGGTAGCTGGTGAAGCTGAACAAAATCGACGCAATCAGAAGCCACACCATGTTCTTCCATGTGTAGAGTCCCGCCCTGATCTCTTTTATCCAAATCTGTTTCCACATAATTATGTCCGCGTGAGCGCAAGGAATATCTCAGTCAGGTTGCTGTCTTCGACATGTGCCTGTTTCTGAAGCTCCGCAACAGTGCCCTCAGCCACCAGAATTCCGTGATTGATAATACCCACCCGCGAGCATAAAACGGCGACCTCGCTTAAAAGGTGGGAAGAGTAGAATATCGTAACTCCTTGTTTATTCAGGTTTTTCAGCAGGTGCTGGATATCCTCTTGTCCCTGAGGGTCAAGTCCGAGTGTAGGCTCATCGAGGAAAAGTAGTTTTGGGCTGTTCACCAGAGATCTCGCAAGGCCGAGCCGTTGTTTCATTCCACGGGAATAAGTTGCGATTCTGCTTCGTTTTCTGTCCGCAAGACCGACCTGGTCCAGAAGGTGAGTTACAACCGC
>JAPKYR010000229.1 GCA_026394215.1 bacterium | reverse complement strand
GAAATTCCTGTCGGCGATACCTACGAGGTTGAGGTCGAAGCATACCTTTATAGTGAAGTTAATATTTACATCCCTGTCTCCGTATCGGGAATGACGTGCGATGAGAGACTTGACATGGGGCTTGAAGGCTATATGGACTTTGTGGGTGGTTTCTTCGAGGATAACGTCGATCCAACCGCTTTCCTTTCGGAGATGGGACAGGACCGTGTCTCTCAGATGTACGGCGATTGCAGAGCCGCAGTAAACGACGCCTTGATCGATGAATTGCCGCGATCAGACCGTGAGCCTGTGACAAATCTAAGGGCGACACTTGAGCAATACGAATGGATGTACTACGCAATAACATTTTTCATGGGGACTGGCGCGGCTCATAATGGTTCCCGGACGCAAGCGTATCGTGAGGAATTTATCGATGATGTTATATTTGCGCTCGAAAATCCCGATCCGGTGTCGGACAGGGAGGTTGACGATGCGATTCAGGTCCTCGATGACCTGGAATCAGTTCTCGATTCGGTGGGCGAACCGTACTGGGACGATGACTCCGAACAGATTTTTTATCAAACTCAGGATGAGTACTCGGATGCGGTCGCAGGATTGAAAACCGCTGTGATGGATCTGCCTGATGGGATTATTGTTATGGTCGGGGATTATCTCGAGCAATATCTTGGCGAAGGATAATCATAGAAAGACAATAAACCTTCCCGGACAGATGAGGGTCATAAGTATCGCGGGTTTTCTGGTATAATCCCGAGCTTGTTATGTTTATACGTCGAAACTTAATATGGGTTTTTCTGATTATTTCCAGTTTAGTATCACTGGCGGTAATGTTGTCATGCAACAACAGGCCGGTAGAATCGACCGAGCCTGAGTACCAGAGAGTAATCCCTGAGTCGGCCGGGCAACCTACGACAGCTCCACCCGATCTTGCGGCTCTCGACTCTCTGAAATCACAGGTTGAGACAAATCCCGACGATCCCGATATGCGGTTTGCGTATCTTGTGTCTCTCGTCGAAGCGAAAATGTACACTGATGCGCTCGAACAGGCAAGGACACTGGGCGCGATGGGCGGAAATAATCAATATAAGGGAATCGCCTACCTGAATTTCGCGCAGATAGTGCTCGATGATATCCCGCAGGACGATCCCAACAGGTCTGGCCTCGTACGGGAAGCCATGGACGGGTTATGGATCGCACTCGGGTGGGAACCTGAGAGTATTCCGTCGCATCTGGCGCTTGGACGTCTCGCGCTGGAAGCCGGGGACGATGACAAGGCGCTGCATCATCTTTCAATTGCGCTTGCTGTGACAGAGATCGGGTACCAGCTTCGGACTCGCATCGCGGAAATTTATATCCGGCGTAACGAACCCGACCGCGCGCGCGTCCATCTTGACAAAGCCCTCACTCTCGCTGAAGAGGCTGAAGACACCGGTGCGGTCAGGACTATCAACGGGATGATTCGCGGTCTTGGGTAATTATCTCCGATACCTCTTGAAATTTATTGGCCATCTCTATGTGTAAAACTCAAATCCACAAGGTATAATTCACTGTTTTGGGGCATGCTTTGACCCTGGAGGGGTTTTGCGTGTCGTATTAGCCGTATCGATTATAGAAAATCCCAAATGGATGCACTGGGTTACATAGTACCTTTCATTTATCTTGTTTTTCTGGAAAGCCTGACTGTACGATGGATATCAGGTAATCCGGTCCCGCACCTTGTCAGCCGGATTATAGCCACGAACCTGTGCGGGCTCGCGCTGCTTCTTCTGGTATCGATGACAGGATGGTTTTTCGGATGGTGGCCGGAAATCCGTAACTGGGCGCTTCGCGACAGTTTCTTCCTTTTTCTTGTCGTAAAATTCCCGCTAAGCGCGTTTCTTTTCCGACGCTGGGGATTCCAGAAAATTTTCACCCTTCATGTGCTCGGGAATTTCGTGAGCGTGGTTATCCTCAGCATGCTGTTTGTTTATTCGCCGGGGGTTTTGGGGATTAAGCTGATAACGGCCGATGATTTTAAGGCCCAGGCGAGATCGAGGCTTCTGGAAATTCGCGACGCCGTAGAAGATTTCAAGTTTGTTCATAGTTATTACCCGGATTACCTTTGGGGCGGGGACATGGCCACATGGGGACCTGGAGTTCCTCCCGATCCACTGCTCAAGGAAGGTTACCTCGCTGCTTATCCTGTGAACCCTCTAAATCTTCGAAAAACATTTTTCGAGCCACGTCGCGAGGCGGGTTTGAAGGAATTGTGGTTTGGGTACAAATCGGATGATTTTTTACACACGAGGGACCTTTGGCAGCCGGTGGTTGACAGGGAACCGCGATTCGGATTTCGCGGGTCGAAAATGGGGAATGTCCTTCCGGATCCTCGAATTCCAGCGACAGAGTTAAGCGGTGATATTCGATTCAGCATCAACGCGATATGGCTCCCCGGAGGGTTTTTCTATAGATCATACGATCTGGATAATAACGGATACGCTGATGCCTATATCATGGGGGTCTGCGGCGATGAACGCGCACAGGCGACTGTGGACTGTTATGACGCAAGAGATGACGCCCTGACAAGGATAATCGATGGAAGGCTGGTCCCGTCGGCGCACGATCGCATCAGGGATGGCGTTTTTTACATTATTCGACAGGGATTCCCACAAACATCGGGCGTCGGTGGTCGTATACCGGTTCCGATTCCGGATCTTCGTATCAACCCGGAAACCGGAGAGCTAATTCCACCACCGATAACCACCGACGAAAACACCTCAGCCGGCAATACGGAATCCGAAGTTACGCAGGATTCAGGCGGTGGTGGAGAAAATGTGGATGGAGTGACTGGAAATGTCGGTAACGGTGGAGAAAATGGGGACGGAACATCATCCGGAGTTGGTAATGGTGAAAATAATGTGGATGATGGGCCTGGTGATGTTAATTCGGGTGAATAAAATGTCGAAAATTCCCGGGATTTTACTCTATGCCCGATTAGAGTTATTGCGAATCGAATTTTTACCTGTACGTTAAAATATATCAAGTTTACCTGCCCCCCTTTCATTAGCGGGCTGAAAAATGTATTCTTATTGTCGATGGCCCTTGAGCCTGGAGGAATAATGAGACTTAAATCTTTCCGCAAAATATTACTTGTTCTTTCGACATTCGCGCTTATGGCTTTGTTGACAGCCGCTTCACCACCCGCGATTCCGGACATGGCATCGGGCTGCGACTTAATAGGACATGTCCAAACCGGTTATATAAACAGCGGAGAGAGCGTGACATTCACGTTCGATCTCGAACCGGGAGCATATACTTTCGCTGCGTGGGCGAGCTGGGACCTTACTTCGCTCAAGCTGTCAGTGAGCAGGCCGGACGGGGTCGAGCTGACTTACGACGATGGGACAGACAATAATCCAATTGTCGGCATCAGTTTCACAGAACTGACCACCGTAAATGTAATTCTGACAGGTGGCATTGATCGCGTCCATGCCGTAGCTGGAGCCTATTCGTTTGTGGCGGCAACGGGAGAGGGATGTTACGAAAAATCAGTCGACCCGGCGAAAGAAATTCTTGAAGATTATACCGCAGTCGCCGCTGAAAACAGCGAAGAAGTGGTCAAATGGGAGTACAGACAACTATCCGGGGAAAATTCCCTGATCCTCAATTATACTCTCGATCCCGGGGATTATACGATTGTTGCCGAGACGCTGAACGCGGGCGATGATATCGATATGTATGTCAGGAAGGGAGAGGAAGTTCTTAACCAGGACGAGTATCCGGATAACAGGCCGGAGTGCATAATCAATCTTCTTGAACAGACGGTAGTCAGCATCGAAATCGATCCATGGGTATACGGTAATGGCACTGACACCAGCGTTGTAGTGATCGTAACCATGACTATGACTGACAAGAGAGAGTAAGCATAAGGCCATGGTTCTAAGGTAAATTTTGTCCAGGATTCCCGCATGCAGGTATTGCGCAAACCTTCAGCGGGACAAAAATAATATTAAAAATCAAAACTCCTTAAGGAGGAGAGAAAGACAATGAAAAAAGTGTACGTATTTGCCGCACTCATCGTTTGTTTTTTAATTGCAGCCCTGCCGGCGTTCGCGGGCAGCCGCAGTTACGCCAATGACCTGCTCGATGAATGGATGGCTTACGCCGACGAACAGGGGTATGAGGTCTTCTACTCGAATGTCGACCGGATCGATACCGACAACTCGGTCAGTTATTATTACGACCTTGAACCGGGGAATTATTACTTTGTCGCCGAGGGCGGCGAGGATACGGAAGACCTCGATATGTATGTCTATGATGAAGACGGTAACGAAATTGTTTCGGATGAACTGGACGACAATTATCCAATGTGTGAGGTCCTGGTTAATGAATCCACCTCGATAGAGGTCGAGGTCATCGCCTATTCATTTTCCGGGCATGAAGATTCCGACTATTTCTGCTTCGTAGCGGCGATAGAACCTGGAAATGCGGCTCCCGATACAAACGCATCCGATACCGATGAAATCATTGATTACTGGACCAATTGGGCGGAGGATTCCGATTATAATGTGATTTACACGGATTCCGGAGAACTCGGAGTTGACGATTCGGACACGTACGATTTCGAACTGGACAGCGGGCATTATTATATCTATGCGGAATCGCTCGAAGATGCCGACGATATCGACATGTTCGTTTATGGCTCGGACGGCGAAGTAATTATTTCCGATGAATTGAGCGATAATTACCCGATCTGCGAATTCGATCTGAGGCGCGCCGATGAGGTTCAGATCAAAATTTCGTCGTACGATATCGCGCACGGGCGTTCAACCGAATACGGCCTTGTGATCGCCACTACTGAGGATGGCGCAATTCTGAATCAGGGAAGCGATGTGGAAATCCAAGATCGTCCATTGACCGATCAGACCGACAGGGAGTATGTCGATGGATTGAGGGGCTCCTATATGGAAATGGTAGATGATGAGAATTACGAGATGATCTTCGATGAGATAAGGCTGCTTCAAGATGGTGAGCCATACACGATGCGGATCACTCTCGGGAGTGGGGATTACATTGTGTATGCCGAAGGCGGGCTCAGGATTGCCGACCTCGACCTTCGCGTCTCTGATGGAGATGGATACGTTGTCGCCGAGGATACGCAGAACGACAGCAATCCGGTCTGCGAATTTTCAACCCGCGATTCGGCAACATACGAGATTGAAATCGATCCCTACGATATGGTCTCCGGCTGGAGTGAAGGATATTATGTGATTGTAATAGTGAGGGATTGATATACGGAATTTTTGAACTTGATGGAATAAAAAAGGGACACTTGATATGAGTGTCCCTTTTCAGTTGCGCTCATCTGCTGGAAGCAGATGACACGCCTAATCATTCGCTGGAAGCGAATGACACAACACAGTTTAATGTATAATACACCGAAAATAACATGTTCGATCCTTCCACGAAAAATCTGTCCGAAGAGAAGCATGCACCGGGATTTTCGAAGTTACCTATTTCCTGGCAAACCGATATTGTCGGGGTGATTGGGATTACGCTACTTGTTGCTGTGCTGATGTGGCCGGCACTGGACGGGTCGCACGTGTTGATGTCGGACTCATGGAAGCTCAATTATCCGTGGGCGGTAGAAAATTCGGTCGAGTCATTGGAAATAGAGAGGGCGTTTTCGGAAATCGGTGCGGAATCCGGAACGCATGCGGAATCCGGAACGCATGCGGATTCGGGAACGCTTGAGGATTTGGGAACGCTTGAGGATTCGGCAGGACGGGAAGAGCCGTATATTCTCGAATACGATATCTATCTGGAAGCCATCCCGTGGTACGGTTTTGCGCAGGAGGAATTGAGGGCCGGGAGGTACCCGCACTGGAATCCGTACGCGTTCTGCGGCGCGCCGTTCTACGCGAATCATCTCGTGCCGCTTACGCATCCGCCGCTTCTTATCGCGCTACTGGTCGCACCGGAGATGTATGTGCATACTGTCGCGACTTTTCTGACATGGTGGCTTGGGGCGCTTGGGTTATATTTTTACCTTAGATCGAAGGGATTGACTCCAATCGCGGGGATCACGTCCGCAGCATTGTATCTTGGGTCGGGACATTTTATGCCGCTTGTGCCGTTTCAGATTGCGGGATTGATGTATTACCCGTGGCTGATGTGGGCGTCGGATGTCCTTGATGCCCGGGCGTCGTTTCGCGCGATGCTTCCTTTTTCGATACTGTTTGGGATGCAGTTAGCGGCAGGGCACTCGGCGTATGTCGCGCCATTTTTCTATCTACTTATTTTACATCGGGTTCTTTTGTGGATTTTCCGGAAAGAACGATGGGGAACAAGGGCAGGATTGTTTGCAGTAGCGATTATTCTGGGGTTTGGAATATCGGCTGTGCAGAACGTACCGACGTGGAATTACCTGAATTTGTCGTCGAGGGAGATAACGGGGGAGACAACCCGGTCGCTTTATAACGATTCTGACGTGGCGCCGGAAACGAATCCTGAGGCGAATGGAAGCATCGACAACCGCACTATTTTCGAGAAGCTGGAGGTCGTTCTGGTCCCGGTTTTCCAGAGGGAGATTGAGAGGGAGCATCCGTATGTCGGGATTCCGTTACTGCTTCTCGCGATACTTGGCTTGTTATTTTTAAAGCCGGTTGCGGAATTCCGGGCGATGGGGATTCTGCTTCTGATTTTCACTGTACTTGCAGTGCCGTATGTATTCAAGAGCGTCGGGCATTTTATTCCCGGGCTGGGATTGTCGCCGTTTAATCCGTACGCTCCGGCGCAATTTTTGCTTGTAATTGTCGGCGCATATGGAATCAACGGGCTGGTTACGGGGGATTCGGAATTATCGAGATCGTGTCGTATTGGTCTGATGGTCCTATCGGTAATCGGGCTGATAATCTTTGCATTGCCGATGTTGGATAGCGCGATCCTTCATCCCGCAACGCGGTGGGCGCAGGATTCCAGAATTACCGGAATTGTCGTTCTAATTACGGGCGCGATAGCTGTTTTGATGCTGCCGATCGCGATATATGCTGGGAAAAAATCGGCAATTATTGGCGGGATGTTCCTTCCGTTGATAATTACAGTCGCGAGCATTATCGGGCATTTCTATCAGTATCCGGTGTTTCAGAAGATGCCTGTGATGCCGATGACAGAATCGATCGAAGCGTTGCCGGATACGAATATGTACAGGGTAATCCGGCATTCATCTAAACCGGTTGTGTATGCGGGAAGCCCGGACAATCCGCTTACATTCGGCGGGAATCTCCCGATGTGGGCGGGGATGCATGATTCGCAGGGCTATGATTCGTTCGTGCTTGAAAATCAGTGGGGTTTATTGAAGAATCTTGATCCGAAATCGCTTGCGTGGAACGGTCTCGCGCTTCCAGTGACAGCGCCGGGGGCATTGAACTCAGC
>JAPKYR010000307.1 GCA_026394215.1 bacterium | reverse complement strand
ATACTCCTCGACATCCGAAAGCACCCTAACCGAATAAGTCAGGAAAATGAGAGTTATCAAAGTCTGTAAAACATGCTCCATCCCGGTAAAAATCAACGTCACGAGCGGAGTGAAATAAATAACCGCAAGCTGGGTTAGCAGAATAGATATTGTGTTGACCCTGTACTCCGCAAGTATCCGGTTCACGAAAAATAGGAGGATGAAAGAGATTACGACATTCAGCATCAATGGGATGGTCGCGACATTTCCGAACAGCTTGAATGTAAGGGACAAAATCAGCGCCCAGAGCAGCGATGACGACGACGACGAAAATTCGTACGGCGTAACTCCCCATATGCCCGACGCCGCGAAATGATTTGCGATCGCGAGGTGAATCCAGGTGTCATCGAGCGGGTAGCAGAAATTTCCCCCGCACTGAATCATGACCTCTCTCAGTACCGTAATCACGGTTATGAGCAGGACTATTGAAGCGACAATCGCGGGCCAGTACTTCTTTATTAACAGTTTCCCCATATTTGAAATCCACGCCTGTCCCCTATATTTCATTCACAGAATTTTCCGCTGAACCCACCCGCTGAACAGATCCAGCAACGTCACAGCAACCAGTATCAGTATAAACGCAGTGGATACTTTCGTATAGCTGAAAAGATTAATATTCTGCTGAAGAAACACACCTATCCCCCCCGCTCCGACAAATCCAAGTATCATGCTCATCCTTACATTAATGTCCCATCGATATATCGAATAGGCAAGAAACAATGGCCCGATCTGCGGTACGACCCCATATGCCACCGTCTGGGCTTTTCCCGCCCCGACTGCCTGCAACGCTTCTATTGGCCCTTTGTCGACACTCTCAAGCGCCTCGGCGAACAACCGCCCGAGCATCCCGATCGAGTGAAATCCGAGCGCGAGAACACCAGCCGCCGGTCCTACCCCCACAATTACCGTAAAAATCAGCGCGACCACCAATGCCGGAATCGCCGATAAAAAATTGAAAATAAACCTGACCACCCCATAAATTACCATTCCCGCCGGATGCGCCCCCACGATATTCCTCGCGGCAAGAAAAGACAGAGGGAATGCGAAAACAATCGCTATCAGAGTCCCGATCAGCGCTATCTCGATTGTCTCAAACATATCCGGAAGGATCGACTTCATCGTCCGCTTTGTAAAATCGGGGCGCATCAATCCTCCGACGCGCCTTGTGATCGGGACCATTTCACCGTCGACTACCTTCATTATCGGAATACTTTTGCCGCCGACTTCTACCGTGACCTGCCTTTGCACCCCCGCCAGAATATTCAGCGCGGCTCCCCACCGATAATCCGGCGTCTGCACAACAACCTTCCCCTCGCTGTTCCGCGTGAATTCGACCATCTCAGTATCCTGCATCGACCACGCAAAAACTGAGAGGGCGATAATTATCGCCGGGATAAGCCAGTACTTCGGTCCCGGAGGTTTTAATTCCGGATACTTCTCACGTATTTCTTTAATAGAGGACATTCAGTGCAGAGATAATACCCTTTGTGAATCATGTGGGCAATGGTCTTGTTGAAATCGTATATTAATGATAGCATCAAAGGTGCAATAAAAGGATGAGGACATTGGGCATGCGAAAAATAGCATATCATTGTTCAAGCGGGCCGGACTATCTTTCCCGTGCCTTTCGCATACTTCTAATACCGGTTTTATTTTTCACACTCTCCCTTAGCCTGCCGGGCTCATTCAGACTCCCCTTAAATACCGCATACGCATCGACCGTCGACGGTTTCACAACGGAAATGCCCCTCGATCGCGATCAGAAACTTAACGCGATCCGCTTCCTCCAGGCTCGCATTGTGCAGCCTTATTCAAACGCGCGATATCTTGTACGAAACGCTACTGTCCTGTTACCCGAATCCGGGACCGAAGGCGTTTTCGCGTACCTTATTACCCTTCAGGCCGGCGGACTCGGAAATCGCGCTTACGATCTTTCGGAATTTTATTCCGTAGCGGGTTATTATATGGTGCTTATCTCCCGCGACGGAGATAATTTCGAGATGGTGGATGAAATCCAGCTCACGCCATCGGAAATTGTCGACCGCCTCAGTCTCGGGACTATGCAGCCGCCTCCCGAACTTACGTCCAATTACAGCGAATTCGATTATTCCGACGCCATATTCGACGCGACAAATCCCGATCTCATCGAGTGGAGAAACCACCTTCTGGATATTGCCGTCCCTCGATGGGAATGGAAAGACCTCACTGGCGACGGTTCGCTCGATTGTATCCTTGATATCGAAGGGTTCGAATTAAAGCCGACCAGTTACTACACGCTCCTTGTGACAACCTCGGACGGCTTCATGGAAGGATTCAGGTCATGGGGATATGACACTTTATTTTCTGAAACTATGACGGATCGAGGCATCGCGATTGTAGCGAACAGTTACTCAACCGGCTCTGACGGTGAGTTTGTCCCATGCTGGCGCGATTACTACATCTGGAATGGCTTCAGGTTCGCGATCTCCAACGAAAATTTCGCCCCGGAATACAATGAGTTTATCGATACGGTGCAAAATCTCCTCGGTAACTCGCTTGCGGAAGAGGAATCGCAATCGGGACGATGGGTCGGCTTGACGCGGTTCGAGATCAACGCAACGCGATACGCGGAAAATCTCCCGCTTCCGGGCCAGTTTTTTTTCTACCTCGCCAGGATCGCCGAATATAGCAGCAATACCGTTGAAGCGAATCGACGCTGGCAGGAACTCGCCGACTATCTGAATGACGAGTACGACTCGCAGGAATCGGTCGACATGGATATCCTTGCCCCGGAAGTCCTTGCCTCGCTGCAATCGTATATGGACTGGCGCGACGAGTTATTCAGCGCCGCCGATGCATCTCTGTCTAATTAAAAAAAATGGAAATCCGTTTATATATGATTTTTTGTATCCCGGTAGCTGCTAGCCCGGAGCGTTAGCGGAGGGTAGCTGCTATCCGGGATTTAAAAAAATGGAAATCCGTTTATGGTTGATTTTTTTTACTCCAATACCGGAGTATTGTTGTTAAATCGGTTAAAATATCCGATAATTAATCTAGAAATCCATGCTTTAAGAAAAAATAAACCACATGGATGGGAGGAAACAAATCTTTATGAAACTCTTTATTTCTGCAATTGCCGCTCTTTTCTTGCTGGCACTCTTGATTATTGCGCCTGCTTTCGCCGGTGAAGGTACCGACGAGGTTGAGTCGAACAATTCAAAGGGTACCGCAGACTCGATCACCGATTTCGTCATTGAGGGGAACATGGACGAGGACGATGCCGAGGACTGGTATGTTCTCAACGGACAGGAAGGGCTTAACCCTACCTTTACCATTTATTTCGACGCTGAAGAATTGGAGGTTGACTTCGCGGTCTACTCCGACGATGAAATGATTGACCAGGCCCTCGAATGGGGCACTGGCGACTCCATTACCTGCGAAGTCCCCGGCACGTGCTATATCAAAGTCTGGTGGTGGGAAGGCGAAGGCGACTACACCATCACCATCAACCCGAAACCGCTGAAGTGCGAGGGCGACGATGAAATCGAGCCTAACGATGATGTCGATAATGCCGATTATATCGAATCCGCGCTCGAAATCAACGGCTATATTTGCGAGGACGATGATGACTGGTTCCAGCTTGGCGGACAGGAAGGAACTAATCCGACCTTCACTATCTCATTTGACGATGAAGAGTGTGAGATAGATTTCGAAGTTTATTCCGATGACGAGGTTGTCGGCTCGGCTACCGGTTTCGGCACTGATGAAAGCGTCACCTGCGAAGTTCCCGGCACATGCTATGTCCATGTTTATCACTGGGATGGCGAAGGCGAATATACAATCGATATTGAGCCTTGATTTTCTACAGGCGCAATATTTTTATTATCCAGTATCACGAAATTCAAGGGACTGGTCCAAAGGACGGATCAGTCTTTTTTTTTTAAATTCTGGGCATTTTAGTGCCATGTGCGTCCCGCACATGGGCACTGTGTCATCGGCGTCCCGCCGATGATATACAAATCATTTGCCGGATGCACCTATATTAACATAAGTAATGCACGATAACATATCTCATGTTATAATGCAGTTTAACTGTTATTAATGAGTAAACCAATAAAAAAAAGATGCCGTAAGGCATCCTGATTTACATCTCATTCCATTACATCACATTCCCTAAAACTATCTCGACGTCGATATCAGCGCCTGGAATTCAGGATCGCTCTTCAGCGCCACATTCGCGATTTTATCCGCGATCCCCCAGCTCTTCAGCGGTAAATCGTAATTGGAGCACTTCCGCAGATACTCAAGCGCGGCTTCCCTGTCGCCGAGCGCGGCATATACAAGAAACAGACAATATGTATTCCTCTTGATATCATGCCCCATTCTCAAATTCGCTTTCGATGCGCGCGCGGCTTTCTCAAGATTCTTGAGCACTTCGCCGCCGGGCTTGTTCATACCCTTGTATGCGCGCGCCAGATTGAAATAGCTGAACGCGTATGCCGGCTGCTTCTCTATCGCCTTCATCAGAAGCTCAATCGACTTCATGAAATTTTTCTAGTTTATCTGGATCGACGCCTGGTTGTTCAATGCGTTCGCGAAATCCGGATTCTGGTCCACAGCAACCTCGAAATGCTGCGCCGCGACATCCTCTTCATCCATGTAGAACAACGCGTTGCCCTTGTTGTAATACGCGTTCGGATTCACCGGCTGCAACTGGATCGCTTTATCGTAATCCTCGATCGCGGTCTCGAATTGCCCAAGCTCATAATAGATCTCAGCCTTCTGCATATGCGCGGTCGGGTCGTTCGGATTCAACTCGACAGCTTTTTCGAAATCCAGCACCGCACCCACAAGGTCGTTCTCCATCAATTTGATACGGCCAGCCATAATAAATAAGTTCTTATCCGTCGGGAACCGTTCCATCGCCTCGCCGAGAATCCTCTTCCGCTCATCCCCGTCGAGATATGAAAGGAACTGCAGATACAGATTCAGCGGTACGTCCGATCCTGTCCTGAGAATTTCCGTAGCGATTCGTTGCCGATTCAGCACGATCTCACGAATTAATCTCGTGATCAACCCTTCCGCGTCGCCCGGCTGGAATACAATAACCTGCTCATCCACAAGCCCCGGAAGATGCGCGAGATAATTCAGTTTCGGCTGAGGCGCTTCCTTTACCTTTTCGTCCGCGCGCTCCTTTTCGGAATACAGAGACCTTACATCGACATTTGCGTTCTGACTCTTCAGCGTGATTATCGGCTTGTTAATCGCTACCGCAAGCCCGTACTGAAATGCGAGCGACGGAGTCAGCCCATCAAGCACTACTACGACAAAAATCGAGTCCCTGATCTTACCAAAGAGTTTTGTGCGGAATTTCAAATCCTTCTCAAACTGGTCTTCGGTCACGACATTAAAGCTGAACTTTTCCTGCATGGCTCTCCGGATAACCTCAACCGGATTGTCCAGGTGCCCTTCCAGACCGGCCTGAATAAGAAATACGTTCAAGCTTGCAACTGCACCCGGTCCCTTAATGGGTGCTAGTCCTTGGACTCCGCTGATATACGGATTTCCAGCCATGCGGGACCTCCTTACGGCCCGAATTTACTTAACTCCTAAGTATTATGATACATTATAACAGAAATTAGGTACAATCTAAACACTTACGCTTTCAATCAAATAATGTTTGATTGACTGAATACTTTCACTTATTATACATCGTGTCGGAAGCGTCGCTTTTTTCATTAGTTAGAGATTAATTCCGACTTTCCTTAAGTTTAACCATACGTATCCGGAAATCAAAATATGACTGACACCGACGCAAAAGTCTCCTTCTTCTCCGTAAGATTCGGAGACCTTGACATCCCGCTAAGCAAAATAATTAACCTTCCCGAGGGAATTATCGGCTTTCCGGATTCAACCCGGTTCGCCCTCCTCGACCCCTCCGACGGCAGCTCGGTTTTTCTCTGGCTTCAGGCGGTCGATAATCCCGACCTCGCATTTATCATCACGAACCCCCTACTGTTTGTCCCGGACTATGTCCTCGACCTTTCCGAACCCGACATCCAGCGCCTCGATATCTCGGGCAAACCTGCACCGGCGCTTTTTTCCATCGTTACCGTCCCGCCAAACAACCCGGACAACGTATCCATCAATCTGCTTGCCCCCCTGCTGTATTTTGAATCGGAAAACACCCTCTATCAGATCGTCCTCGAAAAAGCCGACTGGCCTCTGAAATATAAACTGCTGGAAAGTGAAGACTCGGATTCCGAAGGCAGCTCCCCGGAAAACGGTCGCGTGGGAGGGGATGGCTGATGCTGGTTCTCTCCCGCAAAAAAGACGAGACGATAATAATCGGCGACAATATCGAGCTTACGGTGGTCGAGGTCAAGGGTGACACGGTGAAACTTGGCATCAACGCGCCTCGTGACGTGAAAATCTTCCGCGGTGAACTTCTCCAGGCAATCAGGGAGCAGAATATCGAAGCCGCCGCACCGCTTGCAGTCGATCTCGACGCCCTTACCCGGAAAGTTAAACGAAAGAGCGAATAATTTCTGACTTCTGACCGGCACTCATGGTTATTCCCATTCACGGGTCATGGATGACATTAAGAAAACGACACCATTCTGTATTAAACCCGCATTTGCCTTTATTCTGCTTCCGGCACTGGCATTTCTGTTTAACTGGCCATACCTTAAGGGCAGGTTCGCATTGGATGACATCGTCATCTACAATGCCTTCAGTCAAACTCCGTTACGATTCCCACTTTGGAAAGGTGTATGGACAGGATTTGACCATTCGGTTTTCAGAAGCTACTGGTGGGTGGATCCCGATACCAGCGCGGCTTTCTGGCGTCCAATCCCAAGTTTGTTAATAGAAGCATCGATGTATCTTTTTAACAGGAACGCTTTCCCGCTCCATTTTCTATCCATCCTTCTGCATGGCGGTATTGCGGTGGGACTTTACCTGTTAGTAAAAAAATTGACGGGACATAATATTCTTGCTCTTGTCTCAGGCTTGTTTTTTGTCGCATGCGAAGACTTCACCATGACGGTAGGCTGGATATCCACAATCACAGACCTGTTTTGCGTTCTGTTCATCCTTATTTCACTGATAGCACATATCGATTGGCTGAGAGGAAGAAATCCGTGGGCAATGATTGTATCCATCGCTGCGCTGATACTCGCTCTGGGCTGCAAGGAAACCGCGGTTATCGCCCCCGTTGCAATACTGCTTACCAATCTGTTCATGCCGGACGGAGTTGACGAAAATGATTTCAATTGGAAGAAACTCGGACAGCGTACGGCAAAGATGTTCAGGGATACATTGTCATGGCTGCCGTCTGTCGTCGTGCTGGCTCTGTATTTAGCGATTTACAAAACATTCTTTCTTGGAGCTTTGAAGAGCTTACTTTACAATAATCCATTTGACGATCCCGTGGGATATATATCGCAACTCGTGCTTCAGCTCCCAGTATTCTGGCTGGGCACTTTTTCTCCGGCGCTAATTAACTTACCATTATTTTTCCCGGATTTGACAAAACCATTGTCGATCGCGGGAGTCGTAGTTTTCACTGCATGGATCATCGCGTTCCTGCCATTTAGAAAACATTCTCTTGCGCTCTGGGCTTTCATCCTGTACATAATCGCGCTCCTGCCTCAGGTATGCACCGATGCATCCAGCCGCGGACTCTATTTTCCCGGTATCCCCGGTAATATTTTGATTGCTATGGTTGCGTTGACAATCGGACCAATCGCGGGCAGGATGGGACAGGAAGCGGAAATCAAGTCCCGATGGACCAGATTCATGGGTTGGATGGCGATATTTGGAATTTTAATTCCAGGGATATTGCTGAGCATAGCAATGCCATTTTCATTTTTACCAGCACTTGAAAAACCGGAGAAAGATTTCAGCACAGCAATTCTAGATATTGAGGGCCAGGGGTACGACCATGTTGTGTTCCTGAACGCGTCGGAATTCCTGCTGAGTATCTATGCATCGGAATACATGGCCTACCTTCTGGATGATCCTCCTGATATCTCGCTCCTTTCGGCGGCATACGGAGTTTTCAGCCTTGAGCGTACAGGGGAGACCTCATTTATTATCCGGACAGATCGAAAAGGCTGGCTCAGTAATTTCGTGGCGAGGGCTTTACGTACTGAACCAATGATGCGGGTAGGGCGAACTTACGAGAGAGGGATTTTCAATGCGACAATTGTCGAGACGACAGAAGATAGTCGCGACGCGCTCGCTGTGGAATTCGATTTCAAAATTCCCCTTGATGACCCGGGATTGCTTTTTCTCCGCTGGAACGGAGATTCATTCGAGCCGCTGGATATCTCGAATCTTGAGGTTGGGGAAACTACCGAGCTTGCAGATACATCGGATATGTCGGTGTAAAAACGACACGACCCTATGAATGGCCACCGATACCCCTGATAACATTTTGAACCGCCCTGTATATCGTCGCAGTCTTGAATTATAATATTTAAAGCTGTATAAATATCCGCTGGCCATTTATTCTCATCTCGGCCTGACGGAATATGAGGAGTATTTATGAGTGAAGATACCGGATTAACTGTGGCGGGTGCAGGCGCGGGTTTGGTAAACGCCGAATTCACGACATTACAGATCGCGGCGCTTTTTTTTGTGCTGGCAGCCCTTGCAAGTGTTATTTTCTGGGTTTCAAGGAATAAGACAATAGGAAATACTTCGTATGGAATTGCGTGTCTTGCGGTGGCCGTATTGACTGCATCGGTAATTCTAAGGTACATAAACGTCGGCCATATCCCGTATGTTCAATTGTACGAGACTTTTTTTTTCATGGCATGGTGCGCGGGGATTATCGCGATAATTTCCGACCCTCTCTCTAAAAGCCGCCTTCCGACCACGATCGCGAATATCCTTGTCGGGTTTATTCTTATTTATATAATTCAGTGGCCTGCCATATCGAAAGAAGGGGTACATCTGGTCCCGGCCCTTCAGAGCCCATGGCTCGACGTGCATATCGCCACCGCATTCCTGTCCTACGCCGGATTCGCGATCTCCGCCGGGGCAAGTATCGTTTATCTTGTAAAGGGGAATGAAAAAGTCGATGAACTCAGCTACAAACTAGTCACATTTTCATTTCCGCTACTTGGTTTGGCGATTTTCCTCGGCGCGGTCTGGGCGAATGTGGCATGGGGCAAATACTGGCAATGGGACCCGAAAGAGACCGCATCGCTGGTGACATGGCTTGTGTATGCCGGTTATCTTCACGCGCGAATCGCATTCGGATGGAAGGGAACAAAGGCCAGCATTTTCAATATTATTGGATTCGCGTGTGTGATATTTACATGGGTCGGCCTTTCAATTCTCTCAAAATATATCGAGATACAATCTCTACATGTGTATTCCTGATAGGGCGAGGCGATTTTTTTAAGGAATTATAACGATGGGAAAATCTCAGAATGCTCGAAATGCGCTGCTCTTGCTGATTATTATCATAGGATTAGCCTATTATTTCTTTAATCGACCGGCGGCAGGTCCGGTTCAAACCCCAACCGATTCGCAGGGAACCGATTTGGTAGCGAATCCGCATGCCGGCGGTGATGGGATGAACCATACGGAACCCGACGTTGAACTGAACGCTGGTGATCCTGCAATAACGCTTGGTGATTACTGGGTTGGAAGCGATTGGCTGAATTCAAAAATCGCGCAATATACGAGTGCACAGGAAGGCCAGGATTCGCCTCACGGGGCGGACAGCGACGCCGCTCTTAAACAAGCCCTATTCGAGGGCGTATACAATCTGGTCTTTAATGATGTAGTAAAGGAATTCGGGATCGAAGCCAGCCAGGAAGAACTTGCGGCACAGGAAACCAATTTCTATAGCAAATTTCAAACGGCTGAAGAAGCACAGCAGTTTCTCGATTCAATGAGCATGACATTGGACAGGGTCAGGCAGATGTGGAAGGACGAGCTTGAGAGGACGGCATTTGACGCGACAATAGCCGCGATGAATTCGCTGGATCCTACCTCCGATCAAGCAAAGAAAGCTGCCGATGACTGGCTCCTGCAGAGGATAGCGGGATCGGAGCTTGTATTCGCGGACGAAAGCCAGAAAGCGCTTTTCGATTCCATC
>JAPKYR010000201.1 GCA_026394215.1 bacterium | reverse complement strand
ATGAGCGGGAGATGCCTAGACTGACGCTTGATTCTCGAGACTTTCGGAATCTGGGAGACGGTCGAAGCGATCGGATAGCGGATACGGTAGCGGAGTCTTTTCTGGTAGGTCAAATAAGCGAAGATAATCGCCGGTATCGACAACAAAAGGACAGCGGGAAGCAGATAGTACAGCCGAAGCTGTCCCAGCACAAAAGCCCGATCTAACCAGTCGATAATTATGTCCATATAATAAATTCTGATTCCCGATAAATTCCAAACCACGCCTTCGTCCCAATCAATAGACAACCGGGCGGTTAATATGGTTCGCAATACTAATAATACCACGGAGGGGATTGGATGTTGAGTTTGTTAGTCGAACAGGTCAACGTATGATTTATAGAGATATATCCGATTTCTGGCTTGTTCGGTTGTCTCGACAAGAATTCCCAGGTCTACTAATTTATTCAAAACACTAATTACAGTGGACTTTGATTTACCTGTAATTCCAATGGCACGGTTTAAATCAATTACCGGAGATAAAAACAAATTATCCAGTAGATTGAGCAGCACGGTTGATTTTGGAATCTCTTCAATAATAAGCTGCCTATGTTTTTCCCTGAGAAAAAGGATATTATGTCCTGTTTGGGAAGCTTTAATAGCTACTGACTGGACCGCTGTAAGAAAATATTCTATCCATCCCTCCCAGTCACCATCATTACTCACTGCCCTTAATCGCGTGTAATAATCGTCACGATGCCGGTTGAAGTAATCTGAAATATATAGTAGGGGTTTTTTCATTACTTTGCTCCAACAGAGCATAAAAGTAATTAATAACCGGCCAATTCGACCATTTCCATCAAGGAATGGGTGGATCATCTCAAATTGAGCGTGAATTAAGCCGCATTTTATCAGTATCGGGATATCTGAATCCTTGTGTATAAACTTTTCTAAATCATTAAGGGTATTAATTACTTCGTTCGGCGGTGGGGGAATATATGTGGCATTCCTAACTGTGGAACCTGGTGGGCCGATATGCACCTGGACCTTCCTGAATTCACCCGGGGTTTTATCTGAACCTCTTCCGCCTTCAAGTAAAATCTCATGGATTTCTCTAATGAGCCGGAGTGACAGGGGTAGTTGACTTAATCGTTCCAGTCCATAATTTAATGCTTTGACATAGTTATAAACCTCGGCTTGGTTAATATTTACCGGTCTATTGTTTGATTCCATCTCAAACAATAAAAGCTCCGACAAAGATGTCTGGGTTCCTTCTATCCGGGATGAGTGTACAGCTTCATTCCTGCTAAATAATCCAATGAAAAGATCAGGATTGGGGATAAGCTCAACAATTGAATCAAGCCTCCCTATTGCCCTGTCTGCTTCAGATAATAAGACATGAAGTTGGCCATCCAATTTTAAAGGTGGTTCGGGAGGTAATGGCGCAGGGATAAATGATTTGTAGTCACTGGTTTGCTGGACAAAATGTCCCGCTCGATTTTTATCTTGATTACTCATTATTTTGATTATAACCGGAAAGTTGTGAAAAAATAAGATTTTAGTACTAAAATCGACCTGTTTTAATACTAAAAAATGCAAAACAGTCTTTTAGTTCGCATTACGATACTACCGTTACGGTAATACCATTACCGTAACACTCTCGTGCATTATTATTCTCTTAATCTAATTTCCCTTCTCACTTTGCCCTCCCCACCCCCCATATGCTATAATTCCCATGTTAACCATTCTTAACCTTTCGCGAGGTTCACTATGTACCAGTTCTCAAGATTGGCGGGTGCTTTATCTCTCTTCACCTGCCTGTGCTTATTTTTATCAATAGGGTGCTCTTCCAAATCCTCAAACCCATCGACCCCTCCCGTTGAAAATCGAATTAATATTCTATCAATAGCCGATTTCATCCCACCGCCCGGATCAGTCAACATCATCGTGACCCTTAACGGCACCCCTCCGGACCTCTACACCGACACTATCGAAACTGCCGACCAGACTTTCCCGCAAATTGAGCAGATTTCCGATCAGATAAAAGATATCTACCGCCAAAACCGCGATAACCTCTATTCTGTCACTTTCCAATCAGATATATCTTCTCTCGTTAATGTCGTGCAGGATCTGAAAAAACAACGCGCAGCGTATGTCTCATCTCTTCTCGAATCCGCCCTCTCAGGTATCCAGGAGAATGCGACTCAGAAAATTGAATCTATTCCCGATACGACTGTCATATCAAACGATCTAATAATAAATTCCCTGTGCGTGAACACCTTCCCCGATAAAATTTCCGAAATCAGAGCTTTGCCCGAAGTTCTCGATATATTTATAGATTCTGAGGTCGCCCCGCTCACCGAAACCACAGCCCAGACTATGAAACTTCGTCCGAACGCGTACCCCCAGACAGTCTGGAATCTCGGCTACCACGGCGAGGGGATTTCCGTAATGGCGATGGACACCGGCGTTTACTCATCGCATGAAGCTTTTGTCGGGCTTGATCTTGTTAATGGTATTTTTCCGGTAAATACGTCCGGATGCACTCCGGAGGATGACGGGGATCACGGCACTCACACATGCGGAGTAATCGCGTCGCAGGATGAAACCAATCGCGGAATGGCTTTCGGTATAGATACCTATTACAACGCGAAAATGTGCGCCGGACAAAACGGTTTCGAAGCGATGATGGAGGCTTACGACTGGGCCGCCCTTGGCGGAGCGGGATTTAACGACGCCTCTGTCATGAATTTCAGCATGGTTTTTATCTATGAATGCGAGGACCGCACCGGTCTGGACCAGATATCGCAATGGGTGGATAACACTGTGGACCTCTACGATGTCATCTGGTCGCTCGGAGCCGGAAACCGTGATGCCGGATGCGACGACGACCAGCTCAACGACAAACCCGCCGTCTGCTGGAACGGGGTCGCGGTCGCGGGAATTGACGATCACGATACCGGCCTTCGCGACGACGACACTTATTACGAGAACAGCAAATACGGCCCTGCTTACGGTACCGATGGCGCGGAGGAGCGCCTGAAACCGGACATCCTTGCTCCTACAAACGCGAATTCCCCAGCAAATGGCGGGGGTTGGGGTGGTTTTGGCGGGACATCGGGTTCTGCGCCACATTTTTCGGGATATTCAGCGGCAATGATGAGCGCGGGTGTCACAAGCTCGCTCGAACTCCGCGCGCTTGCGTTTGCGACCGCCGGGGATTACGCGGCGAGTCCCGCAAGTGTCGGACCGGATTACTACGCTGGATTTGGTGAACCCGACGCGTGGGCAGCCTATGAACATATCGGGGACACATTTTCCGGCACTTTCCATAGTTCCGGCGACAACTCAGCTTTCCAGATTTCAAATGTCCAGGACGGCGACCGTGTCGTGCTCGTCCATAATATCCACAAATCGGGAACCTCGTATAAACTCAGTAATCTTGATCTTAAAATCTACGATAAATCCAACGGCGCAGTTCTTTACCAGACCACGAATACGTACGAAAATAAGGAATACATTCAGTTCGGACCTCAGGACGCCGGGAAGGATGTCGTCGTAGCGGTTATCGCGACGCAGATACCATCCGGGCTGACGTCGGAGAAATGGGCGGTTTCGGCGAATACGGTAATGACCGAATATGTCGAGGACGATCTGAAAGCGCCTGAGATGCTGTCCCCGGCTCCGGACCATCAATATATCCTCGGTGAAAATTTACATTTCAATTATGCTCCTGCCCCCGGAACCAGTCCGACCGCGTATTTTATCAACCTCTGGGTCGATGGCGAGCACTTCAACATGATCCCGCAGAATGGAATAAACCTCGGGACTATCACCGATTTCTATATTCCTTTTAAATTTATGGAGCTACGGGTGCCTGACGGTTTATGGGAATGGGCTGCAGGCGCAAAGGTCAACAGCACGATTTACTGGAGCGATAAAAGCTGCTTTTTGAAATACACCGCCCCAACGCTTATAGTGCCTGCGCACAATACCGCGATGTCCCCAAATGATATTTTCGACTGGACCGATTCCGAAGGCGCGCTGAATTACGTGATGAAAATCTACGGCCTGCTTCCCGCCGACACGCCTCTATATCTACCACTTAATTACACGACGTCGCAATTTATCCTGACTCAGGGAATTTATGATTATCTCGATAGCGGCACCGATTACAGATGGGCTATGGCGGCAACCGCTCTCGGAAGCACGCTCGACATTTCCGACCAGCAGACCCTTTCGATGCTTTCGTACTCGGTCCCTTGGACGTTTCGAAAGATAGATTGACAACCCGTAACGCAGGCATCCTGTCGGCAGTATCGCGGACGTCCGGAGTCTGTCGAAAAAGTTCATAATTCCTGAAACCATGTAGGACAGGCTTTCCAGCCTGTCACTGAAACCATGATGGATAAAGGCAGACAGTAACAGGCTGGAAAGCCTGTCCTACATGGTGTTTGAGAGATTCAAGCCTTTTTCAACATTCCTGTCCCATCTGCAAATTTCCTACAAACCGATTTTTATCTCCCTTAAATCCATCGACGGGACGCAGTCTAGTCCCAACCTCTCGCCAACTTCCCGTGCATATTTTTCAATCCCCACTATCGTGTTTTCAGGATTGTGATGGAACAGTACTAACTTCTTTACTCCTGCGCGTTTCGCGACAAGCCCCGCCCCGAACGATCCTGTATGCGGACCCCCGATATGCGTTTCAAGATCGTCGTTTTCATCCTTGAACCGATCTGTCGAATCGAAATACGCCTCATGAAAAAGGACTTTTACCCCCCTTACAAATTCGATAATTTCCTGCTTAGGGGGAGTGTCTGTAACAAACGCGAACCAGTCGTTAAACTTGTATGAAATCGACGGATCCGAGTGCTCAGGATTCAGATTTATCGCGACTTTAATTTTTCCGGCATCATTTTTAACTTCAACCCCATTCGGATCTGCGTCAACGAATTTTATTCCCGGAACCAGACTATCAAGAGCATTCGGTGAATACGGCTTTTGAAATAATTTCGAAATAATCTCCCCCACCGATTTTCCGTACAATGCTTCACCCGGCCCATAGACTGTCACAGGCACTCCCGGGAAAATCGCTTTCAGCCAGAACAGCCCGATACAGTGGTCAAAATGGTAATGGGTGAGAAAAATTCTCGCATGCTTAAGCTTCGCCCATTGCCCGATAAAAAGCGAGTTTTTTAACTCAAGAAGCCGTCTGATTCCCGACCCGGTATCCAGAATGAAAATCTCATCTCCATGGAAAAAGCAGTAGCAGACCGTTTCCATCCCGAGGCTTGGTATCCATCCCATCGAACCCAGCGGCCAGATCGTCAATTTAGAATTCTCCATAAAAATTCCACCTATTTATACGCACAATATAATATAGGTTTCTATCAAGATCGGGGACACCTTTTTTTCAAACAGCGAAAAATAAGGTGTCCCCAAAATGAGCTTGGATCAGGGGACACCTTATTTTTGCCCGCGAAATTCTCGACAAATACTGATCGTCTCGACAGGCAAAAAAAGGTGTCCCAGTAATTACGTAATTATAAATTTATTTCATGCCTGATCGAATGCGTTGATTTTATCGGCCTCATAAAATCCCGGCCGACGGCTCAGAGAAAACGCCCTCAGTCCCATCCAGGCTGTTCCGTAGACACTGATCAGCATCCAGCATACCTGGAACAACACCCCCGCGCCGAATCCTATAAGCATCTGTTTCGGCTCCAGCAATGTTACATCCGCAAGAAAAAACGGGAGGAACAAAAGCGACGATCCAATGATTGTGAAAAGCGCGGTATGCAATATCGCCATCATTATCGCTACGGTATTATCAGTCAGGATCGCGTAATATCCCGCGGAAAAAGCGAGCAGAAGCAGGATCATCACAGACATAAACACCATCCACGCGATCGGGATCACAAGGGTCAGCATGCCTATAATCGCCGCAAAGCCAATGAAAATAAAGAAAATGGACAGGAATAGCGTGAGTATTATCAGTATCAGAATGTACGGAGCCACAAGCCCGAATGCGAAACACACTGTCGCCTCGAACACAAGATGCCCTTTCATCACGTTCCCGACACATTCCCCGTAAAATATTTCTCGATCGGTAAGCGGCGTCGTCAATACGGGGTCTTTGCGCTCTTCCGTAAGAAGGTCCTTCATCCTGTTGACTGTGAGAATCACCGAAACCCAGAAGAGCCTGACCGCGATAATCGCGATCAACACCCCAAGCACCGAAAGAATTATGTAATTGAGGGTCCTGCTTGAGTTTGCGAGTGCTGTATATCCCCATCCGAAAGTCAGTATCGAAATGATGACACCCGTCCAGAAAGTGTGGCCCGAACCGATAGCCGGCTCCAGACGTTTGCGGATCACACGTCTCTGGAAAACCGGATTCCAGTACATATTATGGAGCGCAGGGATATACCTCACCCATCTCGGGATGTACACCCTCAGCTTTTCCTTCACAGGCACTATGGAGTTATCGTAGTACATTCCCTTGCGCTTTGATTATGATTTACCCGTCTCAATCGACCGCACACAGAATATATAAATACGACCGATAAATCCAATTTATGTTGCCAAACGTAAATTGCGACTCCGGCGCATTGAAAAAAATGCCAATGCGCCGGAGTCGCATTTTACGAACATTCTGCTGTATAATCTCGCAGTAATCTGATTCAGGGCAGCGATTTGACATCGAACAACGAAAATGCAAAACCCCCGGAAGAGATGAGCCCGGTAAAGGTTCTCCTCTGGCCGTTTGCGCTTGCCGGATGGCTCACCGCCTTTATTGTCCAGCCGCTCCTCAACACGTTTGACTACATCGGACGCCTTCTGATTCTCACCGGTCAGGCGCTATGGTACATCGTCACCCTCCGAATCCCTGTCGCGCTCACGATCCAGCAGATGGCGCATCTCGGCACCGACAGCCTTTTCATTGTCGGATTGTGCCTGATGTTCACGGGCATGATTTTATCGGTGATCCTCGCGAAGCAGGCATTGGAACTCGGCTTCGGAATCCAGTACATTGGCGGCGCGGTGGTCTATTCAATGGCGAGTGACCTTGCGCCGGTGCTCGGATCGATGGTGCTCGCCGGACGTGTCGGGTCGGGAATTGCAAGCGAACTTGGCACGATGGTTGTTACCGAGCAGGTCGACGCGCTTCGCGCCCTCGCCGTCCCGCCGATTCGACATCTGGTCGTCCCACGGCTTATCGCATGCGCGATTATGGCACCCGCAATTATTTTTATTGCAGGATTCCTTGGAGTCTATGCAGGATGGATACCCGTCAACCTCATGCCCGCCACCCACGTCAGCCAGCGAATTTATTTCGACAGCGTCTTCGCAAGTCTCACTCAAAAATTACTCTGGATAGCGTTAAGAAAGAGCCTTTATTTCGGGATTATTATCGCCATTGTCGCATGCCTTGAGGGATTCTCGACAAAGGGCGGCGCAAGGGGTGTAGGGATCACAGTCACCCGCGCAGTTGTAATCAGCATGGTCCTGATCTTCGTCGCGGACTTGATTCTGACTATATAAAATCTAGTAAAATTATTATTGAATTGTTCCCCCAATCCGCAGACAGCGTGTGCCGTACTATTTACTCTTGAATTTGTTCCCTTGCATGTTCCAGGCTCCTTGCTGCCGATTCCATGGATGGTTCTATCTCAAGTGCTTTTTCAAAATCCGGGATTGCACTTCTAAAATCTCCAATCGACATGTAAGCGCGACCACGGTTGTTAAAAACCTTAGCAAAGTCCGCTCCGAAATTAATTGAAGACGTGTAATCTCCAATCGCTGTATTAAAATCACCCAGGCTATGGTATGCCAGCCCTCTTGTATAATAAGCCAGTATAGAGTCGGGGCTTAAACTTATTGCGGTTGTGCAATATTCTTTTGCATGCTCGAAATCACCTTTATCCCAATAAGCTGCGCCTAAGCCAACGAATGCCTTAACATAATCAGGGCAAATTTCCAATGCCATGTTGTAATCTGCAATCGCCAGATCGAAATCACCCCATTCATGGAAAATACCACCCCTGTTAAAATAAAACATACACTTATTAGAGTTGATTTCAATCGCTTTGTTAAGATCTGCTAAAGCAAGTTCGTATTCTCCCATCTTATTATAGGCACAGCCACGGGCAGAAAATGCATCTTCAAAATCAGGATTAATTTCGACCGCCCGGGTAAAATCATCGATTGCCGAATTAAAATCACCCTTAGTATAATATATGTAACCTCGACCATAGTAAGCTTTAAAGTCATCAGGATTTTCCTCAATCGCACTTGTGCACGATTCTATAGTTTGGGTGTTTTCAATTACATTAATTATATCGCCATCACTAATCAGATACTCATCCATGGTGCCTTGACTAAGGTTAATTGACGATCTGTTCGGTGTATTATTTATGCTCTGATCATTACTTGAGCAACTATTTATGATTACTGTACTTAATAATACAACGCATGCTAATATCGTAGAATTACCATACAATTGGTGTGGCGACGACAAGCGGAGCCTGCGTAGCTTGTCGGCGTTTAATAAATCTATAACTCTCATATCAACCTCCATCTTGCATTTAATTCCCCCCCTACTCATTCCCCCGACGGCAACACCTTTTCAAAATACTCCTCAAAAATCCGATACCCCTCCTCATCGAACAGCACAAACCTGATCTCCCTCAGGCTTGTCTCTCCCGCTAGATGATTCCGCGCTTCCTCAAGCGAAATCTCCGCGCAGTTTTCCATCGACAAACCGCCGATCCCTGCCCCAATCGCGGGAAATGAAATCGTCTTGATCCCCTTCCCCTTCGCTTTCATAAGGCTTTTACGGACCGCGCGCCTGACCGTATCCACTGTCGCCAATCCCCCGAGATGCATCCCGGCGGCATGAATCACGTACGGAATTCCTGTCGCGCCGCCTGACGTGATCGCGGCGTCGCCAAGTCCGATACTCCCAATCCGTTTGCATTCCCGCTGGATCGTGCCGTCGTCCGCCGCCCTGATCGCGCCCGCGACACCGCTTCCCATGATCAGGTCGGTATTCGCGGCATTGACAATCGCCTCGGTATCCTGCTCGACGATATTTCCCATCGCGATCGTGATTCTGTCCCTGATATTCATTTTTGGTCACCTCCGAGCGGTTTACCATCATGAAGATGAGCCTGACCCGCCTTTTGTCTTCCCATTTAAAGAATATAACCCTTTGCACCCCTTTGCAAGATGTCTTTGTCAGCCCTTGCAAGATAATAGAATCCATGGTAGAAATTAGATGTACAGTCATAACGCTTTTATCTGATCGGCGGATATTATTTAAGGGCTTTAACATTGTCTAACGCTTAAAGAGGAGGTTTCACAATGGAGACCCTTACATCCAGCGGCTTGAAACGTATCACAAGGATGATGAGCGGCAGCTCGTTCGATAAGGACATTGCAGAAGATGAATTAAAAGACCATGATCCCGCGACGCTGCCGGAGGACATCCTTGAAATTTGGATCAGCGGCTCGACCTACGACAAGTTCCGCGCAGGAAGAGTGAAACAGGCGTGGGCCGACCGTAACAAATGAATGTCTGAATTTATTTATTGATCATCGTCGGACGGTACATATGTGCCGGGATTTGTCTTTTCCCTTAGCGCCGCTATTCCAGGCGGCATTTTATATTCTGATACCGGATGGAAAGGAACTGCTGTAAAAGTGCTGCATGCTATATTTGTGTAGGACATGCTTTCCAGCTTGTTATTGAATTGCAGCAACCATCATGGTTTCAATAACAAGCTGGAAAGCATGTCCTACATAACAGGGTCAATCCAAATCCTGCATATTTTCATGTATCATTTATCCATATGAGCAAACTTCCATCAAATGCCCGGATCGTAATAGTCGGCGGCGGAGTTATGGGACTCTTCACCGCGTGGGAATGCGCCACCCGAGGCGAAACCGACATCGTCATCCTCGAACAGCGAAAATTCCTCGGCGCGGGCGCGACACAAAAATCCGCCGGAGGCGTCCGCGCACAGTTCACAACAGCCCCGAATGTGATGCTTTCAAAATACTCGCAGGATTTTTACCGCAGACGGTTCGCGCCCGAAATAAATCCCGACTTTCAATATCTCGAATACGGATATCTCTTCTTCGCGCGATCGGAGGAAAAATTAAAAGCCCTCGATAATTCTCTCGCGCTCCAGAAAAAGCAGGGAGTGGATGCAGTCAGAAGAATCTCCCCTTCTGAAATCAGGGAAATCCTACCCGATCTAAACATCAGCGACGTTCTTGGCGGGAATTTTTCCCCGGAAGACGGCTTTGTCGATCCCGGCGACATCGTCAACGGACTCGATACGTCGCTGCGGAAATTCGGAGTCGATATTTTCACCGACTGCGAAGTCGCCGGTATCGACAGCATTTCGGATTTCAATTTCGTCGTGAAAACAGAACTTGGGAATATAAGCGCTGAAAAAATCCTTGTCGCGACAGGATCATGGTCGGGTGAATTCATGCGGAAATGCGGAGTGAAAGTCCCGGTTGATCCGTACCGGAGAAGCCTCTATATTTCCGGACCGCTGCCGTGGTTCCCGAAAAAATCACCCTTCACTTTCGATATCTGCACCGGCACGCATTTCCGTCCCGAATCCGGCGGGATTCTCTTTCTCAAGATTAACCCCAACGAGGGTCCGAGCCATAATGAGGAACCCGACTGGGACTGGCTGGAGCATATCGTCCCCGACCTTATCCACATCATGCCGCGGCTGGAGGATGCCGAAATTATCGACGCGTGGGCTGGTCCGTACGCTATGACCCCTGACCACTCGCCCATCCTCGGCGAAATTCCCGCGTCTCCTTCCGGCGTTAAGAAGGGAATTTACATCGTCACCGGATTTTCCGGTCACGGTCTCATGCATGCGCCCGCATCAGCCTGCGCAATGAGCGAATATTTACTTGACTTGAAAACATCGACACTGGATGTGTCGGCGTATTCTCTTGAAAGGTATGAAAAGGGTGAGTTGATAGAGGAAGCCGCGGTGTTTTGAAATCCGATTTTTGTATCGCTTATTCCGGGTGCCTCGCATGTATCTCTCTCGCACTTTCGCAGTCCTCTCCAATCCTCTTCACCAGCTCCTCCACCGACGAAAATTTTTCTTCTCTGCGGATAAAATCAATCAGCTCGATCTCGGAAACACCGACCGTATCCGGATTTTTCGCGTTCCCGGCAAGTAACCGCTCCGTTTTAGAATCGGGATCAAGCACGTGCACTTCAAAAATCGGTTCCGATCTTCCCTTGCTTACTGTAGGTCCCACACCGAAATTCGCTACACCTTTATGCTTTTTTCCCAAAATCCCCGAATCGATCGTGACCGCATACACGCCGAGAACCGGACGCACCTTATATTCCGGCCACAGGAAATTCAAAGTCGGGAAACCGATCGTCCGCCCGAATCCCTTCCCCGGAATCTGTTTCGCATGAATCGAATATGGACGTCCTAATAACCTGCTGGCTTTCGCGATTTTCCCTTCTTTTATCAAATTCCGGATATCCGTCGCCTTCACAGGAACGCCATCCGATGTAATCGCATCAAAAATCCTGACATCAAATCGCCGCCTGCTTCCTTCAGCCTTCAGAAATTCCGAATCCCCCCCGCGATCTTTCCCGAAATGAAAATCATATCCCGCGACTACAAGCTTCGCTTTCCATTTTTCGACAAGCAGCTCTTTCACAAAATCCCCTGCCGACATATCGATCAAAGGCGGCGCAAACTCCAACAGCAAAAGCACATCGAATCCGATTTCCTCAAGAATTTCCGCCTTCTCTTCCGACGTGGTTAATATCCCGCTATCTTTAGCTCCGGGGAAAGAAATCTCGTTGAAGCTGAAGCAGCATCCGATCAAACCCCGTTCCCTTGCCTGCTCGACCGTGTACTCAAGAATTGCCCTGTGCCCGATATGCACCCCGTCGAATCGTCCAAGCGCGATTGCGGATTCCTTCGATGCTTCCCAGTCCGCAATTTTCGTGTAAATTTGCATTTATCGATCTCAGTCCGAAATCCACGGCTTAAAAGGTGTAATTCCCCCCAGCTTCCCCTTTGATCGTCCAAGCGAAAGGAACTCTCCCGTATCATCCACTATTTTAAACACGTCCTCAAGCTCGCCGGGCAACGGAAGTCCACCAATAAAATCATCGCTTAAAAGTACCCGACCATCCTTTATTTTTTCGATACTGTCGTTCCTTACGATAATTGCATCAAGATTTTCAAGGATTTCATCGACCGGTCTAAGGTGATGCAGAAGCACATTCGAACCGCCAATTTCGAATGCGGAAAATGGAATTGCGACTTCCTTCTTGAAAGGCCCCGATGCTGTCCGTTCCAATCCTATCAGATATCCCAAAGTTCCAAGCTCATTTGCAATATCCCGTCCGAGCGACCGGATATATGTCCCGCCTGATACTATCGAAGTAAAATC
>JAPKYR010000275.1 GCA_026394215.1 bacterium | reverse complement strand
GGCAGCGAATCCGGCAAGCACGTTCTCCGATTCCAAAACTGGATGGCGAATCCGTTCACGGAATTCACCGAAACGGCAGGATCGATCGCGAATTTGATGATCCTCGGACTCGGGAAGGCGCGATGGCTTCTCTTTGTTCTTCTGATCCCGGTTACTGGCGAGATCGGCTGCCATCCGAAAAAAGTTATCGGGTTTCTCCCGCTCGCGGCTGTTTCGTTCGTCGCTCTCTACTGGGGCACGGAGGCATTCATTCGGACCGCCGGAATTATTTTCTTCCTATTTTCGACATGGAACCTCCTTCCGATACCACATGAAAATTATGGCCTTAATCGTAAATGGCTTCTCTTCTGGTGGATTGTCCCCGGATTTATCCTGTGGACCCTCGTCTATGTAAATTATGTCGGCATTCTGGTTTTCTTCCTGCCGCCGCTGATTCTCATGGTGGCGTGGTCGATCGAACGCGCCGCGGAGTTCATGTCGCTCCAGACAATCAGGGAACCGAAACCCGCAGGTGAAGAGGTCGAAAAATCCGAAAAATTAGTTCATTCGCGAACCAAGCCCGATTCGCGAGTCGGAAATATTGTCGCCTGGGCTTTGATTGTATTTGTCGCTATGAACGACATCGGTGGTTTTATCGATTCGGAAACCCAGGAGAGCTGGTATGGGATTGTTTCGAATGATACAAAAATTGAGAGTGTCATCGATGCTGTCCATAAGGCGCCTGCGCCCCTCGACAAAGTCATTCTCCTCGGCGATTCCGCAGGCTACCGTCATTGGTCCTATTACATCCCCGAACCGCTTACAATCTGGGTTAAATACCTCCTCTATTCTCCCATCCGCGAGACAACCGCCGTGTGGGCATCGCGAAACCGCGATCAGGAGCGGCTTTTCCCGACAATAATCCACGACGACTCGATTGAAGATGGTATTGTCGCTTCGATCCCACTCGACGGAATTTCCGGCGTAATAGCTTTCAAGGAAGACATGATGCGCTTCCGCGGTTCCGGCACCTTATACGCGCTGACGAACGATCCCGCCATCACAAACCCCGTTCGTATCGAAGTCGCGGTAAATGAAGCCCTGATTATGTTCGACATCGGCTATGATTCTTTTATCGAGGAGCTTGGCTTCGAACCCGTCGCGTACTACCTCGATACAGCATCCTCCCGCGAACTCCGCTTCGGCGGCGGCATGTGGTGGGTGTCATACGCTTCCAGCGAATGAGCGAATGTGTCATGTGCTTCCAGGGGCTGTTGAAAAAGTGGATTTTAATTTAATTTATGTAGGACATGCTTTCCAGCTTGTTACTGAAACCATGATGATTGCTGGCATTCAATAACAAGCTGGAAAACATGTCCTACATAATTACAGCAAACAGATAATTTTTCAACAGTCCCTTCCAGCGCATGATCCCTAATTACACTGATCTGCCGAAATACTCTCTAAACCCTCCAACTTTGAAAGGTCTGCTGCCAGTTTTGACTGTTTTTCGTCTATATCGGTGTAATCGAAAATAATTTCATGCTTATCACCACGCTTCGTCATCTTCATCTTTTTAATTTCACTCGGACTACTTTGAAGCGCCTGCATAATCAGTACGAGCGCCGGCCCGGTTTCGGTCATGCGGACTGTATAAGTGCACGTTGTCCTCTTGCCCTTGACTGCTTTCTCGACCAACTGGAATGGGATCAGGACGATTATCACCAGGAACGCACCGCCCAGCGCGAGCACGTAGGAGCCAAGGCCGACAGCGAGTCCGAGCGAGGCTATGACCCAGATTGTCGCTGCGGTGGTGAGGCCGTGGACATTGCTTCGGGTCTGTAAAATAGTGCCAGCGCCAAGGAAACCGATGCCGGTGACAATTCCGGCGGCGATTCGCGACGGGTCGGAGACATTTGCCATGGTGCCGAATTCAATGGACGCGAGAGTGTATATTGTCGCGCCGAGGCAGATCAGGACGCACGTGCGAAGCCCGGCCGCCTTGTGATGCACTTCGCGCTCGATCCCGATGACGATCCCGATTACCAGGCTCATCAGAAGGCGTATCAATATTTCGGAGATGGTCAAGTCGGATAACGGGTTCATGGGGGATAGTATAACCCATTTATATCTGATCTTAAATGCAGGAAATATCCAAAATCCGTAGCATCTACCTATCTCTCACCTTTGAAATTATTTAATTTATATCGCTCCTGTACTCTCCCGCGCTGCTTTCCTGCAGCGGAACTTCGATACAACCACCTTCCCCGTATACACCAGCGCCACGATAATTCCTACCGCAGTTATGTAGGGAACAACCAGGCTTAGTACTCCCGTCAACGCTGTCGCGCCGTCCTCTACGATGCTGACGACAGGATTCGCGATACCCCCGGTCACCGCTGTAGAAAGGCCGCGCACCGTTCCCTTGATTGCATTGACAATCCCCGCGATTGTCGCGCCGATAATAATTCCGACAACCATTGTCATGAGCGGATTCATGCCCTGAATCAGGCTGCTCGCCGCGACCGCCCCCGCGATAGGACGCACAATCGTCCCGCCTGCGTCGAGAATATGATCCACTGTCGGAACTTTATCGCCGAGGATTTCCAATATAGTCGCGGTGCCGAACACAATTATCGCCGGCCACGACGCCATCCAGTCGAATCCGGATGAAAGTGTTATAAATCCAGCTTTCGCGCCGAGGCTGATTATCAGAAGCGGTAGAAATGCCCTAAGGCCGCATGTGGCCGCGAGCGAGAATCCCATAAGCAGTGCGAAAATGATTTCGATCGTTTCCATTTTTTTTATAAACCCTCCATTATTATGGTCCGGTCGCGCGATTCGGAGTGGGCAACCGTCCCTCTAATTGTAAACGACATGGAAACATCCCAAAAGTTTCATTTTAGCTTTCCAAACCCCCCCATCCAGCCGAATTTTTTGAAAGTTAACAAAAGGCCGACGCCGATCATTATACAGATGGACCAGAATACAGGATAACCGATGGGGGAATTCAATTCCGGCATACTCCATCGCCCTGCATCGGTGTTGAAGTTCATCCCGTAAACTCCGGCAAGGAATGTCAATGGGATGAAAATAGTCGCGATAATAGTCAGAACTTTCATCACTTCGTTGGTTCTGTTGCTTATACTGGACAGATAAACCCCCATCAGGTCGGAGCAGACTTCGCGGTAATACTCGATCAGGTCGATAAGCTGAATCGTGTGGTCGATACTGTCCCTCAGATAGACCGTTGTATAGCTTGAAACAATCGGGACCTCGCTTCGAAGCAACCTGTTGAGGGCTTCCTTGAGAGGCCATACCGCGCGTCGGAATTCCAGAAGTTCCCGTTTGACATTATGTAAATGGCTTATATTTCGAGGTCCCGGATGCTCGATAATTTCCGTCTCGATATCCTCAAGGTCCTCGCCAAGGTCCTCGAAAACGGGGTAGAAACTGTCGATCGCGGCATCGACTATTGAGTAGGCGATAAAATCGGCGCCAAGCTGCCTGATCTTTCCGGATTTTGTCCTGATTCGCTCCCTGACAGGTTCGAGTTCTTCGCCGCCGCTATCGAGAAATGTGACGACAAATTTACTGCTGAAAAAGACATTAAGCTGCTCAGTCCCGATGATGTTCACTTTATGGGTTGATCGAACGATGCAGAAAATATAATTCTCATAATCCTCGACCTTGGGACGCTGATATTTACTGAGTACATCCTCCAGTGCAAGTTTATGGAGGCAGAAAATTTCACCGATATTCTGAATAATTTCGGCGTCGCCGAGTCCCCTGACATCGATCCATGTCATATCATATTTTTTCAGAAGCTCCGGGATCTGGCCAAGGTCGGTGATGTCGCCCTCGAACAGTTCGTCGCCTTTATAAGCGATGGCTCTGATAACCGGAGCAGGGGACAGGGGGTCGGTAATAAGTAGACCGGGAGGCGCGCCGACGCCCGATCCCTCCTGTTTTTTCAATTTGAATAATTTTCTTGGTCTATGTTTCCTTGACATAGCTGTCAACCTCGCTTGAGGATATTAGGATAAAGTCAATTATACGGCAAAATTAAGCAGGATTGATATTGTGCCATTTGCCTCTGGCAAATGGGCGAATGTGTCATGTGCTTCCAGGGGCTGTTGAAAAAGTGGATTTTACTTTAATTTATGTAGGACATGCTTTCCAGCTTGTTACTGAAACCATTATGATTGCTGGCATTCAATAACAAGCTGGAAAGCATGTCCTACATAATTACAGCAAACAGATAATTTTTCAACAGCCCCTTCCAGCACATTGATGTGCCGGAGGCGCATCACACAATGGCCCACATGCCAGAGGCATATGGCACTGCATGGCACTGCATGGCACTGCGAAAAAATCAGCCCTCCGAGATACTCTCGAAGGGCTTGATACAAGGAGATATTTTGAAGGCCTGTTTAATTTTCAGGGATGCCAGCGGCGATCCATGCGAGTAGGATCGCTAGCTGGGGATCGGTAAGGTCGCCGTCATGAGTGTGGTTTTTGACCTTTTTATAAATCTTACTATTCGGCGGGTTTGCCAGATCTACAACATTCGAATTGACGAAATTCTGGTAGGTACTGTAGTTCTTTCCGCCCGCCGAGCCTGAAATATGGCACGAAGCGCAATTGCTGTGAAGCATTGTGCCGATTGTGTTGTCCCATGTGGCCTGGGTGGAGTTGATAGTCACTTGTAATGGGCTGTTAAGTGTGTCGGTTGATGCTTCATTATCCGTAACTCTCAACTGGACGGAATATACCCCTGGTCCGGAAAAAGTATGATCGATTTCAGCGCCGGTACTTTCATAAACACCGTCGTTATTCCAGTCCCATTCGTAACTGACAATTGCTCCCCCGTCGGGATCGTTCGATCCTGCGCCCGAGAAATGCACTGGCGATCCAGCGTTCTGGGGATTCGGATTTGCGGATGCTGCCGCTACCGGGAGCTGGTTGATACTTGGATTTATTTCTACGGTGAAAATCTGATACGCGGTCAGGTCGAGCCACGGATAAACGGGATTATTTTCCGAAGAAGTTTTCCCGATTAGGACTTTATAGCTTCCGACCGGTGCATTTTTAGAGTTGGAGATAGAAGCCTGGTACCGAGTATAACCGACCCCATCCTGGAGGAATGGCACAGCCACGAAACCGTCGAACAATTCCGGGCATTCGACAACAAGAGGGAAGGTGCTATCCTTGCCCTGCCAGTCGTAGACGTCAATTGTCAGTTGGTCTTCACCGCCGAATTCAGTAAGCCCGTCGCCGACAGGGGTCGCCACTACATCTATTTTCCAGGCTTCGGGACAGTTTGCATTCGGCCCGAACTGAGTCATCGGATCGGTTACCGGATTCACCAACGGAATGTCCCAACTCACATCGACTGCGAAACCGAATACAACAACTGAATCTGGGAGATCGATTTTATAAGTTGCTGCTGAGGAATCTCCGTCAAAGAGGGCATTTCGTGTGTTGGAAGGATAGCTGGAATAATGGCGCTTATAGCCATTAAGCAGGGCGCTGGGAATGACGGGGGTGGAAAGCGAGCCCCCCTGGAAGCCCTGAAGGCCGTCGGGTCCATCGCCCAGTGTTGAGCTATTGTATAGGGTTGTATAGCCGTCGGCATTGAGAAGCTCGCCGTCGCCAAGGGAACTGTCCGGAGCTGTCAAACCGGACGCTGGATAATTCCTGCTGCCGTTGAACAACACAATGCCGCGAGTGTCAAAAGCCGTATAAGTAGGATCGGGGAATGGGTGGGTAATCTGGAAGTCGATGTTGAAAACACCGCCTCCGAGATTCTGAATGCCTGCAATTTTAATGCACTCTGAACAAGGGGTTCCATCGAGCCATTTTTTAATGTTCAGGTGAAGTTCCGAGAGCCTGACAGGGACAAGCTCGAATGATTCGTCCGCCGGATTGTAATAAACCTGGGACAACGACATTAACTGGTGCGGAGAGGCTGCCTCCGCTGAGTTTCCAAGTGCAGGATTTTCACCATTCTGGGAGGTTTGGAAATTATTTGGATACGAGACTTCTGGTGAAACAAGGCCAGAGCTGGAATTACATCCGAGGAAAGCAACCCCCAAAAAAGCGGTAACAAAGATTACTGCGATGGAATGTCTCATATGTTTAACCTCCGGTAAAGTTTTACCATGGTTACCATTTTACTACATAACTGGATTCTGGCAAGGGTCGGGAAGTTGAAAAATCGATTAACAAAAATTTCACAAGCTAGCGATAACCGGCGAGGACTGAAAGCATGAAGAATCCTTAAGTAGCATCCTATGATTTATGAGCGGATTATTTAGAAGATTCACATTTTATTCTTTACACATCTTTACAGATCGCGACTTTAGGGTTATACTCTATAATGAAATGATAGACGGAATAGAGATACCTCCGATCCGTGTGGCGGAGGTATTTGTAGACAACCGGTGTGTCGGATTTTTATCCGATGTCAAACTTAGTCGCGAGGACGACGGGGCGTTTCGTGTCGAGGGCGACTGGTCAGGATATACCAATGTCCTGGGGCACAGTTCTTTCTACACGATCAGCATCCCGCGTTACGAATGCAAGTTCCTTGTGGCGATGGTGGATGCAGACCCGGGGCTCAGTAAGGGCCGGGTCCTTTTTAAACATGCAAGTTTCCTCCCGGACGGCCCGGGTACATGGATAGACAGACCAGGGGAAGCATAAACCCGCAATGCGAGTTGATGCACCGAGAGGAGGCCACCTTAGATGGTGGCCCTCTTTTTTTAGGCAGGCTGACATCCTGCGCTACAGCCAGCCGGCGTCGCGAAGGATGTCGCGGTGGTCGAAAGCGAGTTCGAGATTTTTAAGCTGGGCTTTTGTGAATAACTCCGCTTCGGTAGCATCGTCGGAACCTGCCAGGTCGCCGGATTTCCATGTGGTGATAAATGCGATAGTGACAGTGTGGCGACGGGGGTCGCGATCGGGTTTGGAATAGACGCCGAAGATTTTCTTAATCTCGACCTCGATCCCGCATTCCTCCATAACCTCGCGAAGGCAGGCGGATTCAATGGTTTCGCCGATGTCGACGAAGCCTCCGGGAAGCGCCCATGTGGCTTGAAAGGGAGGAAAGCCTCGTTTTATCAAGGCGATCCGTTTTTCAGGAAATTCGATGATAGCGTCGACGGTGAGAGATGGTCCTTTGGGTTCCGGCATGGTTGATTCCTGGAATAATTATCCGACTGGTAGTGTAACATTTATTTCCAATGGTAAAAATTTGGGCTTATCGAAGATTATGTGTATATAATAGCGGTTGAAACGATGTCAGATTTTCCACAACCGATTGAGTACGATGTTCTGCCGACGGCTGTCATGGATTACAGCACTCTTGTTGTTATCGGCCATGTCGCGCGCGATGTGCTTATCGATGCGCGCCTTCGCAAAGTGATCGGGTTCCAGAAAGAGGATGTAATACTCAGCTTCGACCTTTTTGAAAAAGATGAGGAAGCGGGGGAATTTTCATCGTGGCTCATTTCCGCCGATACGAAACAGTTCAGGATTCACCAGTGGCCCGATCCGTTGCCGGAAAAAAACGTATCATCGCACCTTGTCGATGTAATGTCGCACCATCTGGAAGGGGCTTATGTAACGAACGTTGATGTTTCGCCGTTCGAGAGGGTTATTGAGCTTGATTTCAAGCGAAGGGATCTCACGGGCGTAGAAATAAATTATCGGCTTATTGCTGAACTGATGGGAAAGCATTCCAATATCATTCTCGTGGACGCAGATGGCGTCATTCTGGCTTCGCAGAAAGCTGTGCACACCTATCAGAGCCGGGTAAGAGAAGTCAGGGCGGGGAAGCCGTACAATCCTCCGCCGAAACAGGACCGAATCGAGCCTGCGGAATTCAATGAGGAAGATTGGAAAAATTTTGTCGGGTCGGCGGGGATCGATGTCGAAATTGATAACCATCTCACTTCTACATTTATGGGGATGAGCCCGAATTGGGCGAATGGGATATGTTACTGGGCGGGCGTTCATACCAGCACGCTTGTGTCCGAGCTTTCACAGGAGGAGAGAGAGGACATTCGAAAAGCGTTTATTGACTGTCTCAGGCTTGTTCTCCAGGGTGAACCTTTGACAGGCGAGTCTGCGAAGGATTTTGTCCGACGCGTATCGGCGGATTTTAATGAAAGGGCGGATGATATCGCGCTCGATAATGCGCGTCTGGAGATTACTAAAATTATCGATCGAAGGCGAAAGAAACTTCTGGCTCTGGGTGAAGGATTGATGAAAGATATCGATCAGGCTGAGAAGTCCGATGAATACAAAAAAAAGGCCGACCTGCTTCTTTCGCATATGCACCTTGCGGTTCCGGGAATCGGGCAGATAGAAGTCGATGACTGGGAGACGGGCGAGAAAGTGATGCTTGAAATCGATCCGTTTTTAGCGCCACAGATTCAGGTCGAGAAATGGTATGGCATGTACCGCAAACTTCAGCGCAGGAAAGATATCGCGCTGGATCGAAAGAACGCTGTCATTGCTGAGGAAGAAGAGCTGAGCAAAATCGAGAATGAGCTTGCGAAGGCGGAATCGTACGACGAGATCAATTTTGTTAAGGAACAGTGCGTGCTCCATGGCTTGATCGCGCCTGACGAAATCAAAGTTGAAGGGAAGGGGAAGAGGGAGGAGAAAAAATCCCGTCGTCCGGGCGACCTCCATGAAATCTCGTCGCATCGCTACCGGTCGAACGACGGTTTTCTGATAATCGCGGGCGCGAATAATGTGTCGAATGACGCGCTCAGAAGGCTTTCCAGCCCAGAGGATATGTGGCTTCATGTGAGGGATATTCCGGGGTCGCATGTGTATATAATCACCAGGGGCAAGGAAGTGCCGGAGTCGACATTGAAGGAAGCCGCGATGGTGGCGGCATGGCATTCGAAGGCGAAGGATTCGTCGCATGTCCCGGTCGATTACACGAAGGCTAAATATGTGACTCCGATACCGGGCGGACCGGCAGGGAAGGTGAAATTCAGGAGAGAAAGGACGGTACGGGTCACGCCAGATGAGAACCGGATAGGGATGATGAAACTGATGGCGGGATAATAATTTCAGTATTGTTTAAAAATAAATAATAAAAGGCTCTGTTTGCCCTTAAAAAAGTTGACTAAATGAATAAATGAATGTTAATGTTCGCGTATGTTAGAGGCGCCGCGGGAGCTGGCGGTAACTTTGTAACCCCCGGCACTAACTAGAAGTACAATTAGTCCGTAATGAACCATCTTGCATGGTGGGCGTTATTGGAATTTGTATTGCGGAAGCCTCACCATTTCCATCAATCAAGGAGGCCTGAACAAATGGCACTTGGCAAGGTTAAATGGTTCAACAAGGACAAGGGTTACGGGTTCATCGAGCGCGAGGGCGAGAGCGATGTATTTGTACATTACTCGGCAATCGACGGCGATGGGTTCAAGACTCTGGAGGAAAACGAGCGTGTCGAATTCGACATGATCGAAACCGCGAAAGGGATGCAGGCAACCAGGGTTAAAAGACTGGCGCCCCCGACATCGTATTGAATTTCCAGAAATGTTGAACGGCAAACCGGGATCTTTTATTGGTCCCGTTTTTTTTATACACACGCTGGAGAGGGGGACGCCTTTTTTTCAAAAAGCGAAAAAAAAGGTGTCCCCGATAAAGTGAAAAACCATATTGTCGCAAGGGTAGAAAAATATCTAATAAATATTGGTGAGTGGGGTGAAACTATTATATCCTTACCTGATTGACGAAGGAGGCACGATTATGAAAGGGTGGATCAATCAGAAATTGGCAGTTTTGTTTCTGGGGTTAATGTTATCACTAATAACCGGAAGCCATTTACTGAGATTAAGTATGGAGAGGGACGATATCTGGTGGACCCCTGAGACGATGCTAGTAACCCTTGATAACTCCGTGAATCGGTTGGATGTGTTCGTGAAAAATGAGCGCCTTGTCGATTTGCTGGATGGTCACAAATTGTGGGTTGATACAGGAGATGATTTTGTCGCGGTGACAAAGGAAGACATCGGGTTCCGGATTAATAATTGGGACATGGTCAGAGCATCAGGAATACCGGAATTTGTGATGAATACAGCGGGATTAATGCTTGGGTTAGTTGTGCTCTTGTATGGTGTGATCCAACAATTCATGAAAAAGGAAAAATCGCAGGCGTAGGACCTCACCCCCCCCTCTCTACACTGTGGAGAGGGGGGTAGGGGGGTGAGGTTTACATCGCGCCCTTGAACAACTTCAGCCTTGCTTCGAGCTCCATTACTGCTTTCTCGGTTTCAGATAATTTCTCGCGCTCTTTCTCGATTACTTTCGCAGGCGCCTGATCCGAGAAATTCGGATCGTTCAATTTCTTCGAGATGCTCTCCATATATTTGCGCTTTTTATCCACTTCCTTCTGAAGCTTTGCGATTTCATCTCCAAGTTCAAACGATTCATCGATGGGGAGATAAATCTTGACCGTGTCGTCGAGCATTGATGAGCCGATCGCATTCGCCACCGATTTACTAACGGCAATGAATTTGATTCTCTCAGCTTTGAGAAGGCTTGCGATATCCTGCTCGTTTTCCATAATAAGATTCTTGAGTGATTTATCGCCTGTCGAGAACGATATCTCCCTGATCTTTTTTGAATCTGCAAGACCGACAGTTTTTCTCAAATTCCGCGCAACCCTTATAAACTCGCGGATTTTCGAAAATCCGGATTCGATCTCAGGCTCATTTTCCCTGGACTTGAAAAATTCGCCCGGCCACGATTCGACAATCAGCGGTGCGTAATCGTATTTCACGCACGGTGACGATTCACCCTGACCATGAAGCGCGGCGTGAAGTTCCTCGGTGATATACGGCGA